>JACVCM010000160.1 GCA_016742125.1 Sphingomonadaceae bacterium
GGAGGGTTTGACAAGCTTTGGCTGCTCCAGAAACAGGGAAAGCTGTTGCCGGTTTTTGTCGCTGTCTTCGTCGGCAGATGCCAGATGCGACATCAGTAATCGATCTTCAGTCCTTCAAAAAGTTCGGCCGTAAATTGCTCAGGACCGATACCGAGCCGGTTGATCCCGGTGTCCAGCATGACGTGACAAGTGCCGCCATCGACGGATTTCCACATTGCTATCTGTTTCGGGCTGTTAAGCACGGGAATGGCGCCCAGGCTGCGGACCAACGGTAAATCATCCCCATTCACGCCGTTCAGCACTGCGATCCATCTGGGGTCGACCAGATCGGCAATCTCGGCTGCTTCCTGCCAATGGGCAACGAAGAAATCGCGACAGCCTGCGTCGCGCAGCCGTCGGACAACCTCGCGCGCACCGAGGCCGTAACCGTTGGCCTTAACCGCGGCGCCACAGGCAGCTTTGCCTTGTGCTTTCAGATATCGCCAGTTGGAAACAAGCGCGGCACCGTCAAGATGCAAGCGTTGCGATGGGGCAAATTCAACCATAGCCGCCCATTGCGGTCCTCTAGCGCGCTGTCAATCCAGCTCGGTATGACCCGAAGTTTCAGGTAACCAGATCAGCGCGACGATGAATGCCATCGCAGTTACGCCAACGGTATACCAAAGACCCGAAAAAGGCTGGCCGGTTTGCGCGACGATATATTGCGAAATATATGGCAGGAATCCGCCGAAATAGCCGGTGCCGATATGATAGGGTATCGACATCGACGTATAGCGGATTTTGGCGGGAAACAGCTCAACAAGAATTGCGGCAACCTGACCGTAGGTCATCCCGGAAAGGGCCACCATAAGAAACACCGCCAGGATGATTTTCCAAGGCTGGCGCTGCGCGGGGTCCGACTTGTCGGGATAGCCAGCGGTTTCAAGCGCGGCAACATAGGCCTTTTCGTCGAAACCCTGCAGTTCGGCATCGCCTACCTTCAAGGATAGGGTGTCGCTTTCCTGCTTGCTATAGGCGATACCCCGTTTGCTGAGGAAATTGAGCGCCTGCGCGCATTCGGTTTCGTGGACCCGGTTCAGCGCGTTAAACTCGCATGTCGGGATTGACAGGGTTACCGGGTTAGCTTCTGTCGCCCTTGAAAGGGCGGGATTGGCGGCGTCGGCCATTATCCAGAAAATCGGGAAAACGCCAACTATCGCGAGTGCATAGCCAAGCAGTAGCAGCCGCTTGCGTCCCCATTTGTCCGATAGCCAGCCACAGGCGACATAGGTTGGAGCCGCGAGGGCTGCGCCTACGGCCATATAGAGCAATGCGTCGGTTTCCGGCACGCGCGCGGTACCGGTCAGGAAATAGAGCGTACCGAATTGCGAGGTATAATAAATCACGGTCAACCCGGCTGCGACACCGAACATCGCCACGAACACGCGCTTGATGTTGCCCGGATATTTGAAACTGTCCACGAACGGGTTTTTCGACGTGGTCCCAGCTTCCTTCATGGCTTTGAACACCGGGCTTTCCGACAGTTTCAGTCGCATATATAATGAGATGGCGAGAAGCAGGATCGACATCAGGAATGGCACGCGCCATCCCCAGGCTTCAAAGTCCTCCGGGCTCATCGACCAGCGCGAAATCAGGACAACCATGACCGCCAGCAGGAAACCACCCGCAACCGAAGCCTGAATCCAGCTTGTATATTGCCCGCGCTTGCCGTCAGGTGCGTGTTCGGCAACGTAGATGGCTGCACCACCATATTCGCCGCCCAGCGCCAGACCTTGAAGACAGCGCAGAACCAGAAGCATTCCTGCCGCCCACACGCCTGCCGTAGCGAAAGTCGGAAGCATCCCGATCGCCGCCGTTGCAACGCCCATCAGCGTAATGGTCACCAAGAAGGTATATTTGCGTCCGATCTTGTCGCCAAAATAACCGAATAAAATCGCGCCAAAGGGCCGCACGGCGAAACCTGCGCCGAAAATCGCGAGCGACGCCAGAGTGGCAGCCGTCGGATTGTCAGCAGGAAAGAACAGCTTCCCGATCAGGGCAGCCAATATGCCGTAGACGAAAAAGTCATACCATTCGAACACGGTGCCGAGCGATGATGCGGTGATGACCAGACGGTCGCGTTTCGGATCGAGCACGACTGCGGCACTGGCTGGATTGGCCATATTCTTCCCCTCAGAACTCCAAATTCCGTCTTATCGCCAATGGCGCGCGGTTCAAGCCGCTTGTTGCGCTTATCCACTGGTCGGCATAGCCTGGGGTCTGAGGAGAGCCGCATGACCCGCTTTATCGACCTGTCGATCCCGATCACCAACGATGTCATATCGGACCCGCCGGTGATGCGACCGCAGATTACCTATATGACCCACGACCACACGTGGGAGCAGATCGCCATGTTTTTCCCAGGCCTGACGCGTTACGATTTGCCCGACGGCGAAGGCTGGGCCGTGGAGAGTCTGACGCTGAGTACGCACAACGGGACGCATATGGATGCGCCCTGGCATTTCCATTCGACGACGGACAATGGCATGTCCCCTGCTCCTTCGATTGACGAAGCGCCGCTGGATCTGTTTTTCCGGCCGGGGGTGAAACTGGATTTTTCGGGGATGTCAGCGGGGCATGTGGTGACGGCAGCGGAGGTCGAAGCAGAACTGAACCGCATCGCTTATGCGCTGCAACCGCTTGACATCGTACTGGTGCAATCGGGTGCGGTTTATGGGACGGAAAACTTCACCGCCCAGGGCTGTGGCATGGGGGCGGAAGCCACACTCTATCTAACGGAGCGTGGCGTCCAGGTGGTCGGCACCGCCGCGTGGAGCTGGGATG
>JACVCM010000058.1 GCA_016742125.1 Sphingomonadaceae bacterium
ACCCTCGAGAATTTCCCGCAAGTCTCCGTGTTGAGGTGCCGCCAGATCCAGACCGGCTCCAACAGGCCCAGATTATGGCGGCTGGCAAGGGCACGCGCATGATGCCCCTGACAGCAGACCGGCCAAAGCCATTGATCGAGGTCGCAGGGGTCGCCTTGCTCGATCATGTTCTGGACCATTTGCGCGATGCCGGGATCGGCAAAGTTGTCATCAATGCGCATTATCGTGCCGGGCAAGTGGAAGATCATATGGCCGAGAATGCCAGTGATCTGGACGTTACCATTTCCGACGAACGGGATCTGCTGCTGGATACTGGCGGCGGGCTGGTTAGGGCCTTACCGCTGATTGGATGTGACCCGTTTTTGTGTGTCAATGCGGACAACTGGTGGACCGACGAGGGCAACAACGCGCTCGTCCGACTGATGCAGCGCTGGGATGACGAGCGCATGGACGTATTGATGCTGCTGGTACCATTCGTTAACGCGCACAACACGCAGGGCCAGGGCGATTTCGATATGGACGCTGGAGGCCGTCTCGTGCGCCGGAAACCCGGTGGCTATGCGGCCTATGTTTGGACGGGTATCCAGATACTTTCGAAACGGCTTATCACCGATCCGCCGTCCGATGTTTTTTCAACCAATATTTTCTGGGACCGGGCGATTGCCGCCGGTCGCTGTTTCGGATTGGTGCATCAGGGATTATGGTTTGATGTCGGCTATCCCGCCGCCATCGCCGCAACCGAGCAAAAATTGCTGGAATATGCCGCAGAATAATAATCGGACCACCAGACCGCGCATTTACAGCGTGCCCTTTGGGGTCGACCTTTGCCAAGCGACCGTTTCATATATTCTGCACGAAGTTGGAATTGATCCGCTTGCTTTGAGCCGCGCGATCATCCTGTTGCCCAATAATCGCGCCGTAAAGACCATGACGGAGGCATTTGTGCGCGAGGCCGAACCAGGGCTGTTGCTCCCGCATATGGTGGCGGTGGGGGATCTGGCGCTCGACGAGGCATTGGGGCCGATCCTCGACCCGCTTACCGACGAAAAACCGATTTCGACTGCAATCACGACGTCGTCCCGTATCGCCATGTTGACGAAACTAGTGCTCGCTAACCGGCCCAAAGGCCAGTTTGTTTCTGTCGCAGAAGCAATTCGACTCGCACGGAAGCTTTCCGACATGATCGATGAACTGGAGATTGAGCAGGTCAGCTTCGAGATGATCGCGGAGCTCCGGATCGAAACCGATTTGGCGGAGCATTGGCAAAGCTGCTATCGGCAGGTTGAAGCGATCCTGCCAGCCTATCGGGCAGAATTGGCAAGAAGGACGCTGCTCGGTCCGGCGGAACGACGCAACCTTTTGCTCGGACGTTTTGAACAAAGGCTGAGCCATTCTCCGCCTGATTTCCCGGTTTACGCCGTTGGCATTACCACGGCCGCCAAGGCCGTTGCCAAGCTGCTACGCCGCATTTCACGGCTGGAGCAGGGGACCGTAATACTGCCGGGTGTCGATCTCGATATGCCGCAGCAAGACTGGGACGCACTTTTGCCTGCAGATGTCGATGAGGGTGATGCCCGGCATCATCGCAATATTGAGGTGCATCCGCAATTTCATCTTCGGCTTCTGCTCGACCGGATGGGTGTGGTTCGTGACGAAGTCGAGCGGTTCGTACCCCGCGACATGTCCAACAAAGGCAGCGTAATCACCGACATTTTCTGCTTGCCCGAACAAAGTGCATCATGGCGCGATCTTCCACCATCGCGAAAGCAGCTGCCTCATGTCAACGTGATCGAAGCAAGCGACAGCGCAACAGAGGCAAGAGCGATTTCGGTCGCTGTCCGGAGAGCGCTGGAAGAGCCTGGTAAACGCATCGCCGTAATCACACCCGACCGTCAGCTTGCTTTGCGCGTCGCCGCTCAGTTGCGACGCTGGGGCATCGTTGTCGACGATAGCGCGGGGCGGTCTCTGTTTCAGACACCGCCCGGAACACTCATTCTTGCTTTGGTCGATGCCATTGCCAGTCGATTTTCGGCGACCAGCGTTCTTGAAATTGCCAAACATCCGCTGACCGGATTCGGCGAAAATCGTCTGGCCTGGCTGGAGCATGCAAGATCGCTGGACCTTCACCTTCGCGGGCCGACCGGAGGAGTCGGACTGACGTGGATTTCAAAAAGGTTGGTGCAGGATGCAGCTGAAGATGAAGGTCTGAATCGCTGGTGGCTGGCATATTCGGCCCAGCTTCTGAAGCTTGAGCCAGCTTTGCCGACGGGTCTTGGATCGATATTCGCCGCAATCCGGGAAGTGGGCACTGAACTGACTGCGGGGCAGATTTGGAAGGGTTCGGCGGGACGCGAACTTGCAACGCTTTGGGAGGAAATTGCCGGAAGCGATCTTGCCGAACTTACGACAGACGACAGGTCCGCCATCTCGGCGATCATCGTCGAGCTTTTATCCGGCGCCGTTGTGCGTCCGCCATATGGGGGGCACCCCCGCGTCGCGATTTACGGTTTGCTGGAGGCAAGGATGCAGCAAGCCGATCTGCTGATATGCGGCGGGCTTAACGAGGCGACATGGCCGCAGATTGCACAGCCGGATCCATGGCTGGCACCTGCCATCCGGCGCCATCTCGGGCTGGCTACACTTGATCGTAACATTGGGCTCTCGGCACATGATCTCGCCACCGCGCTGGGCGGCAAACAGGTGATTTTGACCAGGGCCATGCGCGACAGTAGCGGCCCGACCGTCGCATCCCGTTTCCTGCTTCGCATCAAAGCTCTATTGGGCAACCAACTACAGACGGATGCGACGTTGCCGGTGCTCGCCAGAGCATTAGATGCTGCCACGTTCAAACCAGGCTTTGCCGAGCGTCCGCAGCCCTTACCGTCGGCACAGCAACGCAGGGTGACTTTGTCCGTAACCGACTTCGACCAGCTAAAATCCGATCCCTACTCCTTTTATGCAAAGCGTATACTGCGCCTCAAGCCTCTCGACACCATAGATGCCCAGCCGAGCCATGCCTGGCGCGGAACGCTTGTCCACGACATTCTGGAGGCATGGTTCAAAAGTGATGCCTGCGATCCGGAGAAGCTGTTGACGCGAGCGGCGGAGCTGCTGAAGGACGATACGCTTGATCCCGTGCTGCGTGCCCTGTGGCAACCGCGAATATCCGAGGGGCTCCAATGGATCGCGCGAGAAACGCAGCGCATGCGCGATGAAGAGGGGCGGCAGCTACTCATCGCTGAGGAAGATGGTGAAATCGAGCTGCTCGGCACTCGCATCAGGGGGCGCGCTGACCGCATCGATGCCGGAAAGGATGGCAGCCTGATCATCATCGATTACAAGACAGGAATCCCGCCAAAACCGAAGCAGATCAATGCCGGGTTCGCGCTGCAACTGGGGTTGGTTGGCCTGATGGCTGAGCGCGGCGCGATCAAGGGTGTGAACGGATGCGCGTCAGGGTTCGAATATTGGAGCCTTGCCAAAAACAAGGATCGTGCCTTTGGCTTCGTTTCGGTCGTGAAAGAAACGCAGATTGCGGAAAATTTCATCTCGTTCGTCAAGGTTCAGGCGGAGGACGCGTTATCCAGATGGATATTGGGCGTTGAGCCATTTCATGCAAAACTGCATCCTGAATATTCCAATCATGGCGATTACGACCAGCTTATGCGGCTGCAGGAATGGAATGGTCGGCAGGCGGTCGTCGGGAGTGACGCGCCATGAGCGACACGTCGGTGCGAAAACCGATGTACCCGCTGATTCCCGCGCAACAAGACGCCGTTCAACCTGAACGCAATATATGGCTGAGTGCATCTGCTGGCACTGGCAAAACACAGGTTTTGACCGCGCGCGTCATACGTTTGCTTCTTGAGGAAGGGGTTCAACCCGAAAATCTGCTGTGCATCACGTTCACCAAGGCGGGCGCAGCCGAAATGGCGGAGCGTATCAACCAGTTACTCGCGTCATGGGTTCAGTTGGGCGACCAGCAATTGTTTCACGATCTTGAAGCTATCGGGGCGAAAGCCGGTCCTGCGGCACGCAAGCGGGCCAGTGAGCTTTTTGCCAAAGTCCTGGATGCTCCGGGCGGTGGTCTGCAAATCATGACCATTCACAGTTTTTGCCAATCGTTACTCGCCAGTTTTCCTGAAGAGGCCGGTTTGGTGCCGGGTGCCAAGCCGATCGAGGGGCCGGAACAGAAAGAATTATTGCGACAGGCATTGTTATCGATGATCGTCGCCGCGGAAGCAGCGCATGATTCAGATTTGATCGACAGCCTTCAAAACCTGAGCCTTGCAATGGGTGAAGAGGCGACGCTTAACTTTCTGAATAAATGCGCGGCGACTCCCGACACGATGGCCGAAATCCCTGATGGCCCAGGCGCAGTGATCTGGGCGAGGCGTCTTGCCGAGGTGTCATTCGACGGGTCGGTTGATGCCATGCTCGAAGCTGCGCTTGCTGACGAAGTGATCGACTCTGCGAGCATTCGGGCAATTGCCGACCAAAATCTGGCATGGGGGAAAGGGAGCTTAAGCAGTCGTGGCGGCAAGCGCGCAGAAACGCTATACGATTGGCTGGCAATGGACAGCGCGCGAAGGGCGCAAAATTTTGCGATACTGCACGGTTGCTGGAGCAAGTCTGACGGCGAACCCTTGATTTCATCCAAAAATCATACCCCGCTCGACGATGCCTATGCGTCGCTTGCGCTCGAACTGCACAACTGGACAAAGTCCCTGCACAATCAGGTTACTCGCGCTAAATATGCCGATAGACTTGCCAAGGCGTTGCTTGTGGGCAAGCGGTTTGCGCAATTCTATGCGCAGGCGAAACACGAGCGCGGGGTGATCGATTTCGATGACATGATCCGCCGAACGGCCGCTCTGCTCTCGACCAGTCACATGTCCGATTGGGTCCGCTACAAGCTAGACAGGCACGTGGATCACATCCTTGTCGACGAGGCACAAGATACCAACAAAGCGCAATGGGATATCATCAATGCGCTGAGCGACGATTTTTTCAGCGGCAGCGGCGCGCGCGCCGGCCGTGCGCGCACGGTGTTTTCGGTCGGCGATTTTAAACAGGCCATATACGGTTTTCAGGGAACGGCACCCGAGCGGTACCAGGAAGCCGGTGAATTGCTTAGCGAAAAAATCGAGGCTGCCAATGGCATTCTTGAACGGCTGACGCTCTCGCAAAGTTTTCGTTCGACCCCGCCCATTCTCGATTTCGTCAATGCAGTGGTCGCGACAGCTGGCCCGTCGAGTTTCGGGATCGGCGATACCATAGACGATCATTATTCCGACAAGCCTGCTGTGGGTATGGTCAAACTGCTTTCTCCCGTTACGGCGGCCGTGGCCGACGATAACGCTGCAAACGACAATGGGGATGACGAGGAAAGCTGGATTACGGGTGAAAAGCGTCTGCTGGCGGCAAAGCTGGCCGACCATGTCGAAGCGCTTATCGAAGAGCGCCCTTGGCTGGCTTCACAAGGTCGACATCTGGAACCAGGCGATATCATGTTTCTGCTACGTAGCCGGGGCGAACTGGCATCCTTGCTTGTGGCGCAATTGCATGAAAGGAATATACCGGTTGCCGGTATCGACCGTCTGCGATTGACGCAGCCATTGGTTGTCCAGGACCTGCTCGCCGTGATCCGCTTCGTGTTGCAGCCGCAGGACGATCTTAGTCTCGCTTGCATATTGGTGTCGCCGATTGTCGGATGGACACAGGAACAGTTGTTGCAATATGGTTATCGCGGAGACAGACGGGTTAGCCTGTGGCAGCATTTGCGGGAACAGGAAGCCATCGGCCCAGACATGGCACCGTTGCGCGCGATGCTCGAAAAGGCAGACTTTGTGACTGTCTACGATTTTCTTGAAGACCTGTTGTCGGGCGAGGCGGGCGCGCGCCGGAAATTCGCGGCACGCATGGGAAGCGAAGTTCTGGTCCCCATAGAAGAATTACTCAACACGGCACTGCTGTTTCAGCAGCAGCACGGCGGGGGACTCCAAAGCTTTCTGGGTTGGTTCGATCGCGGCGATATCGAAATCAAGCGTGAGGGCGAGGGCAGGGCGAACGAAGTGCGCGTCATGACGGTACACGGATCGAAAGGCCTGCAGGCGCCGGTGGTGATATTGGCCGACACGACGTCCGATCCAGGCAAAAAGCCGGACCATTTTGCCGAGCTATTGATGGACGAAGGCCGACGGACGCCTTTGTTGCCGATCCGAGTGTCCGAGAAGTCGGGTCGCCTTGCCGAGGTGGTCGAGAAGCAAAAAAAACGTGAATTGGAAGAGCATCATCGACTTTTGTACGTGGCCATCACGCGGGCGGAGGAACGGCTGATCATGGGCGGCGCACTGGGCGTCAACCGCAAGGGAGAGGCACCCGGCGACAGCTGGTACAGTGTTTTGCATCGGAGCATGGCTTCCTTGGGCTGCAAATGGGAAGCCGACCCCCGTTGGGGACGAGTCATGCGCCACATTGGCGCCGACGGCGCGGCAGGTGTTCCGACGGTGAGCACTGCCCAGCCCAAGACCGAGGATGAGCCCCAGATCGCATATCCGGGCTGGTTATCTGCGCCAGCTCCCCTGGAATCGCGTCCACCCAGACCGCTGGTACCGTCGCGGCTGGATGATGATGACTATGGCGATGCACCGCCCTCTGCCACAATGCGGGCTGCGGCAGAACGGGGCAAATTGCTGCATGCCCTTTTCGAGCGAGTAACCGATCCGACATCGCTTTCTGCCGCCGCACGGTGGCTCGATACGGCTGCCCGCGACCCGTCCATCGACAAGTCTGAATTGTTGGCGGCGGTATCCGCCATCGTTCAAAACCCTGAATGGGCCGAATTTTTCGGCGATGCAGCCCGTGCAGAGGTCCCTTTGGCGGCTGTTGTGGGCGAGACGGTCGTTACAGGGCGGGTCGATCGGCTTATTGTCGAACCAGACCGTGTCAGGGTTGTCGATTTCAAGACAGGGCGGGCAGTGCCGGACGACGCACTGGGTGTCATTGCGCCCCATCTGCGTCAGATGGCGCATTATGTGGCTGCGCTGGGCGTGATTTTTCCGGGGAGGTCGATTGAGGCATCGCTGCTGTTCACGCATGCACCGCGTCTTATCTCCCTGCCACCGGAGGTTCTTGATCCCTACAAACCAGCCTCTTGAGTTGCGAAGCAAATCTATTGTCACCGGTGCTTGTTTTGGGCCGAACAGCGGCATACATTACCGGTCAATCAAGGAGATAAAAATGGCTACCAAATCCGTAGGCGACGCCGATTTCGGCGCTCAGGTCCTTCAGTCCGATAAACCCGTCTTGGTCGATTTCTGGGCCGAATGGTGCGGCCCCTGCAAGATGATCGGTCCGAGCCTTGAGGAAATCAGCGAGGAGCTTGGCGATCAGGTCGATATCGTCAAGCTGAACATTGACGATCATCCCGACACGCCTGCCAAATACGGCGTTCGGGGCATTCCGACGATGATCCTGTTCAAGGGCGGCGAAATTGCGGATACCAAGGTCGGTGCTGCTCCCAAGGCGCAGATTAAAGGCTGGCTCGAAGCGGCGCTTTAATAATAACCGGGCACTATCGGTGACAAGACCTCAGCTGCGGTAATCGGCATTAATGCTGATATAACCGTGGGTGAGGTCACAGGTCCAGATCGTTGCTCGGCCCCGGCCCAGGCCGAGATCCACGCCAATTTCGATTTCTTGGCCCTTAAGGTGCGCGGCAACTGGCGCTTCGTCATAGTCTTCGACAGGCAGGCCGTTCAGGGCGACTTGGGTTGCGCCGAAACGGATCGATAGCAAGTCGCGGTCGGCAGGTTCGCCCGCCTTGCCAACCGCCATAACGACACGACCCCAATTTGCGTCCTCCCCCGCAATTGCGGTTTTGACCAGAGGTGAGTTCGCGACTGCAAGTCCTACGCGCCGCGCGCTTTCGTCATTCATGGCGCCGGTAACCGCAATTTCGATGAACTTCTGCGCCCCTTCGCCGTCGCGCACGACCAGATGGGCCAGTTGACGGCAGATATCGTCCAATGCGGCAGCAAAGGCATCTGCGCCCGGGTCCTCGAATGAACGCAAAGGCGCGTTACCGGCCTTGCCGGTCGCAAAAGCCAGCACGGTATCGCTGGTCGAGGTGTCGCTGTCTACGGTGATGCAGCTAAAGCTGCGGTCGTTTGCAGCCGATAGCAATTGCTGCAAAAACGGCGCATCAACCGCTGCATCGGTAAATATATAACCAAGCATGGTCGCCATATCGGGCGCTATCATACCGGACCCCTTAATGATCCCCACCAGTTGCACGCTGCGACCATCGACAATGGCGCTCGCAGTCGCGCCCTTGGCAAAGGTGTCGGTCGTGCCGATCGCATTGCAGGCGTCTTCCCAGCTACAAGGTGTCGCATCGAACACGGCTCGCACACCCGCCTCTGCCTTGTCCCTGGGCAACGGCACACCGATCACGCCGGTGGACGACACAAAAACTTCAGTCGGGGCACAGTTCAGATGACCAGCCACCTGCGCCACAATTGCCTCCACAGCCTCGCGGCCGCGATAACCCGTAAAGGCATTGCTGTTGCCTGCGTTTACCACCAAACCCCTTGCGCGTCCGCCCTTCAAATGATCGCGGCACAGTTCGACTTCCGAAGAACAGCAGACATTGCGTGTCGTAACGCCCGCGACCGTTGTCCCTTTAGACAACTCGACGAAGGTCAGGTCGCACCGGCCCCAGTCCTTGTAGCCGGCACGGGCCACACGCGGCGTCGCGCCGGCAATCTGAGGCATGTGCGGGAAGGGAATGGCGAGCGGGGATGCGGCGGACACTGGAACGACTTTCAATCCTGACGGTTGACCGCCTCTAGGTAAATTTTGGACGGGCGACAATCAAAAGCCGCCTTATGCTTTCACGGTGGACGAACGCGCCCGTCATCCTTATATGCCCCACAGCACAAACAGGGCCGTACATGCGTTTACTGATCTATCTTTTGGCGATGCTGACCGGATTTTCCGCTGCAGAAGCGGCGCGTCCGATGTCGGTCACGCCAGCTTCGGTCGATGCAGCAGTAGGCGAAGCCTATGCTGAGGCGGCAGTTAACATTGCAGAGCAGGCCCAGATTTCTTCGGAGTGTACGGATCCTGTTGCGACCGCTTCCATATCTGAAATTCCGCTTGCGACCGAATTTTCGGCTATTGCGGGCACCACGCCTGTTTCGCGGCGCGACGTCATTCTGGGCTGAACAGAGCGGCGTCATCGTGTGACGCATTTCTGTCTTTTCCCACCGCGCGAGACCCGGTCCGCGCAGCTCACTACATAGTTTCAAAGGATTTTCACATGCTCGGCGGAGTTGCCAAAGCTTTATTCGGGTCGTCGAACGACCGTTATGTCAAATCGGTCATGAAGATCGTGGCCAAAATAAACGCACTGGAAGACGAAATTGCGGCGATGGACAATCTCCGGTTGCAGCAGCAGACGCAGTTGTTCCGTGATCGGCTTGAGGCGGGCGAGACCCTGGACGACCTTCTGCCCGAAGCCTTTGCAACGGTTCGCGAAGCGTCGAAACGCGTCATGGGAATGCGCCATTTCGATGTGCAGATGGTTGGCGGAATTGTGCTCCATCGCGGCGAGATTGCCGAGATGCGGACCGGCGAAGGCAAGACGCTGACCGAGACGCTGGCCTGTTATCTGAATGCCCTTGAGGGCAAGGGCGTTCATGTTGTCACCGTCAACGATTATCTCGCCCGGCGCGATGCCGAATGGATGGGACGAATATATAGTTTTCTGGGCATGACGACCGGTGTTGTCGTCCCCAATATTCCGGAGCATGAGCGCCGCGCGGCCTATAATGCCGACATCACTTATGCGACGAATAACGAGCTTGGCTTCGATTATCTGCGTGACAATATGAAATATGAACGTGCGCAGATGGTGCAGCGGCCGTTCAACTTTGCAATTGTTGACGAGGTAGACTCGATCCTGGTGGACGAGGCGCGGACGCCGCTGATTATTTCAGGTCCGACCGACGACAAGTCGGAGTTGTACATGCAGGTTCACGCGGTCGTCCTGCAACTCGACGACAGCGATTATGAGAAGGACGAGAAGAGCCGCAATGTTACGCTGACCGAAGACGGCACCGAAAAGGCAGAACGCCTGCTCGAAGCAGCTGGGCTTCTGACCGGTTCGAATTTGTACGACTATGAAAACACGCTCGTGGTTCATCATCTCGATCAGGCCCTCAAGGCCAACGTGATGTTCAAGCGCGACACCGACTATATCGTGAAGGACGGCAAGGTTATCATCATCGACGAATTTACCGGGCGCATGATGGACGGCCGTCGCTGGTCGAATGGTCTGCATCAGGCGGTGGAAGCGAAAGAAGGCGTTGATATTGAGCCAGAAAACCAGACGCTGGCAACGATCACCTTCCAGAATTATTTCCGCATGTACCCGAAGCTGTCCGGGATGACTGGAACGGCCGCCACCGAGGCCAGCGAATTTCACGAAATATACAAGCTGAACGTCGTTGAAATCCCGACCAACGTTCCGGTCATGCGGGTTGATGAAGACGATCAGTTCTACAAGAACACGCAGGACAAGTTCGGCGCGATTGCCAAGACCATCAAGGAAGCCAACGATCGTGGGCAGCCTGTGCTGGTCGGCACCGTCTCGATTGAAAAGTCTGAATTGCTGTCCGAATTCCTGAACAAGGAAGGCGTCGAGCATAGCGTTCTCAACGCCCGTTTCCACGAAAGCGAAGCGCATATTGTAGCGCAGGCAGGACGGCTTGGCGCGGTCACCATTGCGACCAATATGGCTGGCCGCGGGACTGACATTCAGTTGGGCGGCAACTTTGAATTCCGCCTGGAGGACGAACTTGGCGACATGCCTGATGGTCCGGAGCGAGAGGCCGCGGTAGAAGCCCTGCGGGCCGAAATTGCGGCAGAGAAGGCGAAGGTTATTGAAGCTGGTGGCCTCTTCGTGCTTGCGACAGAGCGGCATGAAAGCCGTCGTATCGACAATCAGCTACGCGGTCGTTCAGGACGTCAGGGTGACCCCGGTCTGTCACGTTTTTACCTGTCGCTCGACGACGATCTGCTCCGCATCTTCGGGTCGGAAACACTGTTTGCCAAGATGATGAACTCATCGCTTGAGGACGGAGAAGCGATCGGTGGCAAGTGGTTGTCAAAGGCGATCGAAACCGCGCAGAAAAAAGTAGAGGCGCGTAACTATGATATTCGCAAGCAACTGGTCGAATATGACAATGTCATGAACGATCAGCGCAAGGTCATCTACGATCAGCGCAGCGATATCATGGATGCCGAATCCGTCGATGACATCGTCGAGGACATGCGCAATGAAACGGTGAACGCGATGGTCGACGCCCATTGTCCGATGGGCACCTATCCAGAGCAATGGGATGTGGAGGGGTTGAAGACGAAATGCGCCGAGGTGCTGGGTCTAGCGCCTGATATCGACAGCTGGCTGCAGGAAGAGGCAATCGAGCCCGAGATCATCGAGACGCGGATTTCCGATATGGCAGCGGCCAAATTTGCGGCGAAGGGCGCTGACCTTGATGAAACCGTATGGCGGCAGGTTGAAAAGAGCATTTTGCTTCAAACGCTCGATCATCACTGGAAAGAGCATCTTTCGACGCTCGATGCGTTGCGACAGGTGATCTACCTGCGTGCCTATGCGCAGAAGAATCCGATCAATGAATATAAGCAGGAAGCTTTTGGCCTTTTCGAACGCATGTTGGATGCCATTCGCGAGGGTGTGACGAAGACTATCGCCACGAATGAGTTCCGCGCGGAGCAGGAGTTCGTGCCGCCCGAATTGCCTGAACTTCCGGATTTCCTGACAACGCATATCGACCCGTTCACCGGCGACGATGACAGCGATGATGTCGATGGCGGTTCGCTTGGGCTCGTCACGACCCGCGCGCCGCGCCAGACACCCGCGCCGCAAGGCGAGGATCCATTCGCTGGCAATCCTGACATCCGCCGCAACGATCCCTGTCCATGCGGGTCAGGTCAGAAATACAAGCACTGCCACGGCGCATATTGACCTGATGATTGGGGGAGGAGGAAGATGATCTGGCTAACCGGTTTTTTCGCTCTCGTCGCCCTCATTTATGCATCAGTCGGCTTTGGAGGCGGTTCGACATATACTGCCTTGCTGGGGCTCTGGGGGGTCGATTACCGGATCATTCCAGTTATATCGTTGTTGTGCAACATCATCGTCGTCACCGGTGGAACTGCCCGATTCATTCGCGCAGGATTGGTAAAATGGCCTCAGGTGGTGCCGTTGCTACTCGTGTCGGCGCCTCTTGCCTTCGTGGGTGGGTTGGTGCCTCTGAAGCAATGGCTGTTTTTCTTGATACTGGGCAGCGCTTTGCTTCTTTCGGCAATTGCGCTGATTGCGCAACCAGACCGAATGGCACCACGCAAGCTACCAAGGTCGGCACTGCTGATGATATCGGGGGCGGTGGGGTTGTTGGCCGGACTGTCCGGTATCGGCGGTGGCATATTCATGGCTCCGGTGCTGCATCTGATCCGCTGGGACAATGCGCGACGGATTGCCGCTTTCGCATCAATCTACATCCTGATTAATTCCATCACAGGCCTGGCCGGGCAGATTATCAAGTCAGGCCCGCAATCGCTGGCGGGGCCAGCTTTTGACTATTGGCCATTGCTGATTGCCGTATTTATCGGCGGGCAGTTGGGTAGCATGCTGGGCATGAAAATTCTGACACCGCGGTTGTTGCGAACCCTAACCGCGCTACTTGTGGGTTATGCGGCCATACGCCTGCTGTGGCAGGGTTGGGGACTGATTTAGGGATATTTCAGAGCCTGAAAAATGGCTCCCCGGGAGGGATTCGAACCCCCGACCAATTGATTAACAGTCAACTGCTCTACCACTGAGCTACCAGGGAACAACCCGATTTCTTGGGCGGACGCGCGCCTATAGCAGTGGGTTTTCGCACTTGGCAAGCACCCTTTGCCTGTCAGACAATAAATTGTTCCATCGCAATCCGGTCATCGAGCGCATGCTCCGGATCGAACAAAAGCGTCAACGCACGGTTGCGGTCGAGCGCGACCTCGACATGCGAAATGTCACGGATTTCCCGCTGATCGGCAACAGCACTGACAGGACGCTTACCCGCCTCCAATATCGAGATTCTGATTACGTAGCGGTCGGGCAATATTGCGCCTTTCCAACGGCGCGGACGAAACGGACTGATCGGGGTGAGCGCGAGCAAGGATGAATCCAGCGGCAGGATCGGTCCGTTGGCCGACAGGTTATAGGCGGTGGACCCTGCCGGTGTAGAAACAAGGATGCCGTCGCACACCAGTTCGGGGATCACGGCTCTTCCGTTGACGGCAATCTCAAGCTTCGCCGCCTGTCGTGTCTCGCGCAGCAACGACACTTCGTTAATGGCAGGCAGCGTGAAATTCTGTCCGCTTATTGTGGTAATGGTCGCCGTGAGCGGCCTGACAGAGAAGGATTTCGCCCGTCCGATGCGGTTGAGCAGGTCCGCCGAGTGCCAGCCATTCATAAGGAAACCCACAGTTCCCCGGTTCATACCGTAGGCCGGAATGTCGCGACGTTCTTCCAGCAATTGATGCAGCACCTGCAGCATGTGGCCGTCACCGCCGAGCACGATGACCGCGTCGGCGTTCTCCAACGGCACGAAATCATGCTGGTCACGCAGATGTGCTTCCGCCTCGCGCGCCTGCGGTGTGGCCGATGACAATATCGCAAGGCGGTTGAACTGGTTCATCCGCCCGTTGCATTCATATGGCGCGCGAGGCGCAGATCGGGCTGTATCATCTGCCGTTCGAAATCATGCCTTTCCGGTTTAAGGCGAAGCGCCTTTTGCAAGAGGCGGTCGACGGCATCCAGGCCCTGTTCGCGGATGGCCTGACGAAAATCGACATGCATTTCGGAACCGAGACACATGAAAATCTTGCCATCTGTGGTCAGGCGTAGACGGTTGCAATCGTCGCAAAAATTATGGCTCATCGGTGTGATCAGGCCAAGACGCAGGCCGAGTGGTGCCACGTTCCAGTAGCGGGCCGGCCCTGCACTGCGGTAGGGCAAGGGCTGCAGATCGTAAGCCGACCGCAGCGGCGCAATGAAATCATCAATCGCGATATAGCAGTCCTGTCTGCCAACAACCCCATCGCCAAGCGGCATTGTTTCGATGATCGCCAGATCAAAGTCGTTCGTGGCGCAGTATTCGGCCATTGGCAGCAGGTCGGACTGATTCTGTCCTTTCAGCGCAACCATGTTGATTTTTACAACGATATTATTGGCTTTGGCGGCGGCAACACCGGCCAATACCTGCTCCAACTGGCCGCCACGCGTAATCTGCCGGAAAACATCGATATTGAGGCTATCAATGCTGACATTGATCCGCCGCACACCCGCTTCAGCCAGTATCGGCGCAAACTGCTCGAGACGGCTGCCGTTGGTGGTCAGGGTCAACTCATCCAGTCGACCGGCGTGAACATGCTTGCCCAATTCGCGGATCAATATGTCGATGTCCCGTCGGACAAGCGGCTCGCCGCCAGTAAGCCGGATCTTCCGGACGCCATGGGCTATGAACCGGTTGGCAAGCAGCGCAATCTCTTGGTAATCGAGGAGATCCCTATGTGGAAGGAATGTCTGCTTTTCGGGCATGCAATAATGACAGCGGAAATTGCACCGGTCGGTGACCGATATCCGCAAATAATCGATTTTGCGTCCGAACCCGTCAATCATGCCCGTCATGTAAGGCGAAATTCGCGCCGCACAAAGCGAAATGCGCCTTGAAAGACTTGGGAAAGATATTCCGGCTAAGCTATGTCCATGCACGAAATGCGTGACATTGACCCGGATGGAAAACGAACAAGCGCACTGACCATGCGTCGACCTCGCGACGCGCGCGACTGGTTGGCGCAGGCATCTGACGGTCCGGTCACGCTGCTCCTGCTCGGTATTCGTGATCTGAAGCAGATAAACGATCGTTTGGGCCGGGCAGCAGGCGATGCCGTGATCCGCCGCGTAGGTCAGCAAATTCGGGCCTTCGCCGAGCAGCAGCTATCGCCAATCCGCTTGATGGCCCGCATGCCAGGCCGTGAATATCTTTTGGTCGTCCAAGGCAATGCGGGCGGCAGACAGCTCGAACTGGCTGCGCAGAAACTGCTGGAAATGGTGTCTGTCGACCTCGGCGAGGACGACGAGCCTTTACATATCAACCCACGCATCGGCATCGCGCTTTCTTCACCCGAAGAAAGCCGACAAAGCGTTGCTGACAGGGCGGCTGACGCGCTCGCGAAATCATATTCCCGCAAAGGGAAACGCTTCATGATCGCCAACCAGAGCGCTGTGCACGATGTCGATGCCTCGGGCTGGATCGATTCGGCTCTCCGGTCTGCCATGGCGGACAATCAGATTGCGATCATGCTGCAGCCTCAGTTCGACGTCGCAACCGGACGGTTGGTTGGCGCAGAGGCGCTCGCACGGCTAAAACACCCCATATATGGTGAAGTGAGTGCAGCAGACCTGTTCGCGGCAGCCGATCGCTGCGACCTGCGTGAGGAATTGTCGCATCTCATCCAGCAACGAGCAATTGCCATCGCCGCGCGATGGCCGGTGGCGCTCAACACCTTGCGGCTGGCTGTCAATCTCGGAGCGGAAGAGTTAACGGACAATTATGGACAGCATTTGCTGTGTCTTTTGGATGAGGTGGGCTTTGTCCCTGAGCGGTTGACGCTCGAGCTGACAGAAGAAAGCCTTATCCGCGACCTCGAACTTGCGTCCGGACAGCTCGAGTTGCTTCGGCAAAAAGGCGTGCGCATTGCGGTTGACGATTTCGGCACAGGTTATTCGAGTCTGGCGTACCTGAAGGCCTTGCCGCTCGACTATCTCAAAATCGATAAGGACATGACGCCCGACATCGTCGGGACGGGCAAAGACCTGATCATATTGCGAGCCATCATCGCAATGGCGAAGGCCCTCGATCTTGCGATCATAGCGGAGGGTGTGGAAAGGACAGAAGAGCTGGAACTCCTCAAGGTCGAAGGTTGTGACTATTTCCAGGGTTATTTGATGGCGCCCCCGCTTGCACCCGACGAGTTTGAGTGGTTTGCTTTGCGGAGCAATTAACCCGCCTTGCGTGCCAGGTTGGCGAGCCCCTTGGATAGTTGCAGGCAGCCGTTTAGTCGCGATTCCGGACTGTTCCACACCCTGTTGATGACAAGTTTGCTGTCGGGCCGCAGTTTGGCAACGTCGCCGAGCTTTTCAACATAGGCAAGCAGGCCGGGCACATTAGGCGGACGGTCTTCGTGGAAGCTGACCAGCGTGCCACGCGCACCAACTTCGATCTTGGCCACCTGAGCCACCAGCGCGTTCTGCTTGATCTGGATGAGCTTGAGCAAATTCTGGGTCGGTTCGGGTATCGTTCCGAACCGGTCGGACAACTCGGCTGCAAAGCCTTCCACATCCTGACCTTCTTCAAGCTCGTTCAGGCGGCGATACAAAGCCATTCGAATTGAGAGGTCTGGAACATAGTCGTCCGGAATAAGGATAGGCGCGTCGATGGTGATTTGAGGGCTGAAGCTGCCACGAGGTTTCGTCAACCCTTGTGCACCTGCCCGTGCCTCCAAAATCGCTTCTTCGAGCATTGACTGGTAGAGCTCGAAGCCGACCTCCTTAATGTGTCCCGACTGCTCATCGCCAACGAGGTTGCCCGCACCGCGGATGTCGAGATCGTGGCTTGCAAGCTGGAATCCTGCGCCAAGAGTATCGAGATCGCCCAGCACTTTTAAGCGCTTTTCAGCCGTTTCGGTGAGCGCACGGTTTTCCTCATGCGTCAGATAGGCATAGGCGCGGGTTTTGGAGCGTCCGACCCGTCCGCGGAGTTGATATAGCTGGGCCAGTCCAAAGCGGTCTGCCCGATGAATGATAAGCGTATTGGCGCTCGGAATATCGAGACCGCTTTCCACGATGGTGGTAGAGAGCAGCACGTCGTAGCGCTTTTCATAAAATGCGCTCATCCGTTCCTCGACCTGGCTGGCGGACATCTGGCCGTGAGCGGTCACATATTTGATCTCGGGAATCTCTGTGCGGAGATACTCCTCGATTTCGGTCAGGTCCGAAATGCGTGGCACCACGAAGAAGCTCTGTCCGCCGCGATAATGTTCGCGCAGCAACGCTTCACGCAACACGACCGGGTCCCAGGGCATGACATAGGTTCGCACTGCGAGCCGGTCGACAGGCGGGGTCTGGATGACCGACAAGTCCCGCAGGCCGGACATCGCCATTTGCAAGGTGCGCGGTATCGGCGTTGCGGTCAGCGTCAGCATGTGCACATCGGTCTTTAGCGCCTTGAGCTGCTCCTTGTGATTCACCCCGAAACGCTGTTCTTCATCGACAACGACCAGCCCCAGACGTTTGAAGGCAAGCGACTTCGCGAGGACGGCATGTGTGCCGATAACGATATCGACAGTACCATCGGCTAGCCCTTCGCGTGTCGCGCTTGCTTCGGCGGAGGGAACCAACCGGGACAAGCGACCCAGTTTCAATGGCAAATCGCGAAAGCGGTCTGCAAAATTGCTGTAATGCTGCCGAGCGAGCAAGGTTGTCGGTGCAATGATTGCGACTTGCTTGCCAGCCATCGCAGCGGCAAATGCCGCGCGCATCGCTACCTCGGTCTTGCCAAACCCGACATCCCCGCACACCAGGCGGTCCATTGGCTTACCCGACGCGAGATCGTCGAGCACTTCGTCGATAACACGCTGCTGGTCGTCGGTTTCTTCATAGGGAAAACGGTCGGCGAAGCTGGCATAGGCCTGGTCGTCTACCTCGATGACCGCGCCAGCACGCAGTGCCCGCTCTGCTGCTGTTTTCAGCAGTTCATGCGCAATAGCACGAATGCGCTCTTTAAGCCTCGATTTTCGGCGTTGCCACGCTTCGCCACCCAGTTTGTCGAGGCTCACATTCTCGCTGTCTGAGCCATAGCGTGAAAGGACGTCGAAATTCTCGACGGGAACATATAATTTGTCGCCACCGGAATAGCTGAGGGCAACGCAATCATGCGGGCTGTTGCCGACGGGGATGGAAATCAGTCCCTCGTAGCGCCCGATGCCGTGGTCCTGATGTACGACCAGGTCGCCGGGGGTCAGTGCGGCGAGTTCGGCCAGAAAGGCGTCCGCAGATTTGCGGCGCTTCTGCCGACGCACAAGCCGGTCGCCGAGCATATCCTGCTCACTGAGTAACGCCACGTCGGCTGTCGTGAAACCATGATCGATGGGCAACACGACCATCGCGGTGTGGCCTTTTGCGACGCCCAGCGCCTGTTGCCAGCGATCCGCGTCTGCCATTGTCGGCGCGCCGTGATCGTTCAGCAGGCCCTTCAGGCGTTCGCGAGCGCCATTCGAGTAACTCGCAATGATCGTTTTGCGGCCAGATCTGGCGAGCGATTTCAAATGATCCGCTACAACCTCATATATGTTGGATTTTTGCGCTCGCTCCGGGGCAAAATCACGTGCAGCGGCAATGCCGAAATCCACAATGTTTTCGGAATCAGGTTGGGCGAATGGCGTCAGGAGGTGCGCTGCGTTGGCCGCAAACGCCTGTTCCAGTTCGTCCCCCGACAGATAGAGCATGGTGGGCGGCAGAGGACGATAGCTCCCCGGCTCGGCAACCTGTGCCTTTACGCGGTTGTCATAATAATCGCCGATCGCGTCGAGTCGTGACTGGCCCGCGGAAACCGATCCGGCGTCTCGGATCACAAGCGTGCCTTCACCAACATGGTCGAAAATTGTCGCCATGCGTTCTTCGAACAAGGGCAGCCAGTGATCCATCCCCGACAGGCGACGACCTTCGGATACGGCCTGGTAGAGCGGGTCGCCGGTTGCGGTGACACCGAACCGTTCCCGATATCCGACGCGGAAGCGCTTTATCGCTTCCTCGTCCATCAGCGCTTCGACTGCCGGCAAGAGGTCGAAATGTCCCACCCGGTCGATGCTGCGCTGATCCGCCGGATTGAAGCGGCGAATGCTTTCAATCTCGTCACCAAAGAAATCGAGGCGCAGGCCATATTCGCTGCCTGCGGGGAACAGGTCGACAATACTGCCGCGGATAGCGAACTCACCCGCTTCGGCGACGGTATCGACGCGGAAATAGCCGTTTGACTGAAGCAGGGAGGCGAGTCGTTCCCGGGATATTTCGCGGCCTGCCTGCAATCGCTCGCCAGTCTGGCGAATGCGGAATGGAGTGACATATTTCTGTATAACCGCGCCGACAGTCGTGAGGATCAGCTGCTTTTTTCGGGACGTCTGCTGAAGAGCCTGTAGGGTGGACATGCGCTGCGACGTTACTGCCACCGACGGCGATGCGCGGTCATATGGCAGACAGTCCCAGGCTGGAAGCTGCAAGATCTCCAGTTCCGGAGCGAAAAATGGCACTGCGTCTGCCACCGCCCGCATTGCTGCGTCGTCAGGTGCCACAAACAAGGACCGCCCTTTCGCGG
>JACVCM010000003.1 GCA_016742125.1 Sphingomonadaceae bacterium
ACTGGGGAGCGCGCTGGCCCTTCCCCTGCTTGCCCAACCCGCAACGACCAGCGTCGCCATTCCCGGCGAAGCCACAGCGCAGGGCGATGTTGCGGTCACCATTTACCAGAACGGCCAGAGCCTGGTGCAGGACACGCGGCGGATGAACCTGCCCGGCGGACGCTCCCGACAGGAATTCCCTGACGTCTCCGCACAAATCCGTGCCGAGACGGTCACTCTGACCGGCCCCGGCATAGGCATTGTCGAGCAGAATTTCGACTATGACCTGCTCACCCCCGCCAAACTCATGGAAAAGGCAGTCGGCCAGACAATCACGCTGCTACGCACCAACCCCGCTACCGGGGCGGAAACCCGAGTGCGCGCCAAGGTGCTTGCGGCGAATGGCGGCGTGGTGCTGCAGATCGGCGATCCCATCGAGGTGCTGCGCGACGACGGTCTGCCCGTTCGCGTCATTTTCGATAAGGTCCCGCCGAACCTGCGTGCCCGTCCGACGCTGTCGGTGACACTGGAATCGAAAGGCGGCGTGACGCCGACCACGCTGACCTATCTGACCCCCGGGCTTGGCTGGACTTCGGACTATGTCACCCTGTTCGACGATGCCAAACAGACCATCGACGTGCAGGGCTGGGTCACGCTGACCAATAATACCGGCACCGATTACACCAATGCCGATGTCTTGCTGGTTGCAGGCAACCCCAACCAGGGTGGCAATCGCCGGGTCTACCAGACGCCCTATAACCCCTCGACCGGCACCATCGACGAGGCGGGGACCGAGAGCAACGACCGCGAACGGCTGGGTGACTATTATCTGTACCCGCTGGGCGAACGCACGACTATTGCCAATGCGCAGCAAAAGCAGGTGAGTTTTCTCGATGTGAAGGCGGCGCCAGCGCGCAGCACTTACGAGTTCAACAATGGCTGGCTCGCCACCAACGAGGCCGCAAGCGCCGCATCGGTGCTCAAATTCTCGACCTCGCGCGGCGGCGGGCTCGGCGACCAGCTGCCGTCCGGCACGATGCGCGTCTATATGCGCGACAAGCGCGGCGATCCGCAATTTATCGGCGAGAGCGTGATCGAAGCAACGCCGATGGGCAGCGCGATGTCGATCCGCACTGGTGAGGCCTTCGACGTCAAGGTGAAGACCGTCGTCGAAGAGCGCACACGCCTATCGTCCAGCCGCTGGAAAACGCGGATGCGATACGAAATCACCAATGCGCGGAACAATGCGATTACCGTCGATTTGGGCCAGAACGGCCTGTGGGGCGATGTTCGCATTACCGAGCAAAGCCTAGAGGGCAAACGCGTTTCCGCCGACCGGGTGGAGTGGAGCGTGCCGGTGCCTGCCAATGGCAAGACCACGGTGACGGCAACGTTCGACAGCCGGTATTGATGAGAGGGCACACGCGGTGGCTCGCAAAAAGACCGTAGTGCTGAGCCTGTCGAGCCGAAGGCCACCGGAGGGGAACCACGCCTTTCGGGGGAGCGCGACCCTGAGAAACGCCCTTCGACAGGCTCAGCGCTACGGTATTCTCGTATCGGTCGCTATTGGTTCACCGGTCGCAGCGCAAACTGTCGTGGTCTCCCCCGAACCCGAAGCTGTCAGTCTGACCGTTTATCGTGGCCAGAAATATGGAAATGCACCCATCGACCCAAACTGGCCCACCGGCTATGCGCTGGTCACTGAAACCCGCACCGTCAGTATTCCAGCCGGCGAATCCATCATCCGCTTTGAGGGCGTGGCCGAAGGCATGTTCCCCGAAAGCGCGATCGTCACCGGCCTGCCCAGGGGCGTGAAGGAAAAAAACCGCGACGCGCGCCTGCTCTCGCCGCTGGGACTGGTCGACGCCTATTTGAAGCGTGAGGTCAGCATCACCCGCACGAGCAAGGCGACAGGGGCAGTGCGCACCTATGACGCAATCATCACTTCGGCCCCCGGCGGCGCGGTCATCCTGCAAACGCAAGAAGGCTATGAGGCACTGCGCTGTACCGGCCTGCCCGAACGGATGGGTTTCGGCGCGGTGCCGGCCAATCTGTCGGCCAAACCTACGCTGTCGGTCATCACGCAGGCCGACAAACCGACCACCGCCAAACTGACACTGACCTATATGGCCGCAGGCTTTGACTGGCAGGCGAATTATGTCGCGCAGGTGCAGGAGCGCGGGGTCGACGGTAAGGGCAAGGTCGATCTGTTTGCCTGGCTGACTCTGGCCAACGGCGGAAACCAGAGTTTTCTCAACGCAAACACCATGGCAATTGCGGGCGAACCAAACCGCGTGGCGCGCGGCGCGCAGGCGAGGCCGACCGGCGGCGCACTCAGCCTCAAATGCTGGCCGATGCAACGCACGCATCAGGTACCTTACCATCTCGGCTACATTCCCCCTGCCCCACCGCCGCCGCCTGCGCCCGCAGCCATGTATGAAGAAAGCGAGATGGACAGCATTATCGTCACCGCACAAAAACGCGGTCGCGCCGAACTGGCAATGGCTGCGCCGGTCGCGGTGGTGGTTGCCGAGCAGGAAAATCTCGGCGACCTCAAACTCTACCGCATCCCTGAGCCGGTGACTGTAAATGCAAAGGGCCAGAAACAGGTCGCGATGTTGGTCAAACCCGGCGCGGCGTTCGAGCACTATTATGCCGCCAATGTCGATAATTTCAGCGCCGAGAGCCAGCCGATGACGCTGATGCTGCGCGGAGAGAACAGAAGCGAAAAAGGCCTCGGCCTCCCCATGCCGCAGGGGCAGGTGATGATTTTCGAGAACAGCGATTACGGCCCCTTGCTGGCGGGTCAGGCCTCCCTCACCGACCGCGCTATTGGCGAAGAGGTCGAAATGGCGGTCGGCTCGTCAAGCGATGTGCGGATGAAGGTCACGCGAATTTCCGAGAAAGAGAACAAGCAGCGCTGGAGAGTCGAAATCACCAACGCCCGAAATTCGCCGGTCAATGTCGAGGTCGAAATACCCTACCAGCTTCGCGGCAAGCCCAAGCACATCCCCAAGATTGACGGCGTTCCGACCTGGAAAGCTACCGTGGCAGCGAATGGAGAAGCGGTACTTTATTATGAACTGAAACTGGAGCGGGATTAGGCCCTATCGTCTGAACCAAACCAACCGCTGGGTCGCTGCAGGACAAGAATTCGGTTGTTGCGCGACCGTTCCGGGCATCCAAAGAGCAGACACCGGTCCAGCATGCAAATTGTTATCGCCATTCACACAAATGTGCGCTTAAACTCCGCTTCGTCAAATTCTTACCGGTTGCAGCGCCTTGAGTCGCGCTTCTCCGCGCCTGCATTGGAGGTTGTGATGCGCCGACGGGATTTCCTGAAGTCAACCTGTGCTACCGGAGCGTTGGCATCGATTGCACCTTCCCAAGGTTTTGCTGTCCCCTCTTCACCCGACTGGAACCAACTCCGGCAGAAAGTCGGCTCGCGTCTGATTGCAGTGGAATCCCCTTTGGCTTTGGCGCAACAGGGTCGGACGGACGTGGCAGAGGTCTTCCGTCGATTGAAAAACCCTTACTGGATCGGTGACGAACCCGCACTCACCCAAACGCTAGGATGGATCGACGCGTGGACAACCCGACCAAGCCTGATGGCGGTTGCTGCTGAAAGTGCGGCCGATGTCTCCGCTGCGATCCGTTTTTCCAATGACAACCGCATTCCCTTCGTCGTGAAAGGAGGCGGACACAGCTATTTTGGCAATTCGAACCGGGCAGACTCATTGCTGCTTTGGACCCGGCGTCTTCGGAGCATTGAGGTTCATGACAGTTTCCGTCCGCAAGGTTCACCAGCGGATACGGCTATCCCCGCCGTTTCGGTCGGTGCCGGTACGCTGTGGGGCGAGGTTTACCGTACGGTTGCTCGCGATCATGGTCGCTATGTTCAAGGCGGTGGCTGTATGACCGTCGGAACCGCAGGGTTTATCCAAGGTGGAGGCTTCGGAAGCTTTTCCAAGCAGTATGGCACGGGTGCCGCAAACCTGATTGAAGCAGAGGTTGTCACAGCCGATGGCGCGGTGCGAATCGTCAATGCCTGGCAGGAACCGGAGCTTTATTTTGCCCTCCGCGGCGGCGGTGGCGGCACTTTCGGGGTCGTCACGCGGCTAACGCTCCGCACGCACCCACTCCCCGACACCTTTGGTGCGGTCATGTTCGAAGCTAGCGCTGCTGATGATGCTGCATGGAAGGCGCTAGTGGAGCAGATGCTGCTGTTCTACCGCGAACAGCTTCACAATCCGAACTGGGGTGAGCAAATCCGCTTCTTGCCAAAGCGCCGCCTATCGGTTTCAATGCTCTGCCATTCGCGCGACGAAAATGAAATACGGGCCACATGGTCCCCATTTTTCGACTGGATTGCCTCGCAAGCTGGCCGCGTCACACTCAGCAATGAGCCGCTGGTTCTTGCTCTGCCCGGCCGTAGCCTCTGGGATCCCGATTTTCTGCGCGGACTGCCCGGGATCACGCTGGCCGATGATCGGTCAGGGGCCAGTCCCGACAATCTCTTCTGGGCGACCAACCTTGGCGAGGTCGGGCAGGTCCTCAACGCATATCAATCGCGCTGGATCGCTGCCTCGTGGTTGCAGCCGTCACGCCTCGATACACTCGTCAACGCTTTGATTGACGCGAGCCGCGAGTGGAGCGTGGGACTTCATACGAATAAGGGACTGGCAGGTGGGTCAGCGGAGGCACGATCGGCCACCCGAGAAACTGCGACCAACCCGGAGGTTGTTGACGCCTTCGCGCTGTTAATCTGTGCAGCGGATGCTCCGCCAGCCTATCCGGGAATCAGCGGGCATGAACCCGATGTCGCCGGCGGTCGTATCGAAGCAGCCTCTGTTCGCCGCGCAATGGCACCAATTGTCGCGCTTGATCCCGATGCTGGCTGTTACATCTCCGAAGCCGATTATTTCGAAGCGAACTGGCAACGGGCCTATTGGGGTTCAAACTACATGCGCCTTGCCAAGGCCAAACGTCGCTACGATCCCCATTCGCTGTTTACCGGGCATCACACGGTTCTCGCGCGTTAGGCCGATTGGACGGCTCCGGCGAGCCTCAATGGAAAAGCGTATCAACCGCATAGCCAAAGAAAACCAATGGCAGTGTGCCCCAGTTGGTAAACCCAGAGCTTCTGCTACTGCGAATCCCCAATATTCTTGCAATGTAGGATTTGCTTTGTTGTAAGCTGGTAATGCAAAACAAATCCCCGCCGGTGAACGCAGCACCATCGCCCCCGCTTTCCTCCCTGCACCGATGCAGCCGGCCGCCTTGGCGACCGGGGGCGCAACATCAGCGGGCCGCCAAAGGTGACATAAGGTGACAGGTGGGGGGTGGGGTATTTGTGGAACTTTGTTACCTTACACGTCCGGCAACACTCTCGGCCGGTGTTCCTCATCAAGCGCGACGAAAGTGAACAGGCCTTCGGTGACCTTCACCTCCTGTTGCCCGCGCGCCCGTGTTGCGATCACTTCGATGCGGATGCCCATCGACGTGCGGCCCCGCCGTTCGAGGCTGGCGTAAACCGAAATGATATCCCGTAACAGGATGGGAGCGATGAACTCCATCTTTTCGATCGCCACGGTAGCGCAGGCACCTTGCGCGATGCGTCCGGCCAGTATCCCGCCCGCCTGGTCCATCACGCCCAGCACCCAGCCGCCGAAAATATGGCCATTGGCATTGATGTCGGCGGGTCCGGGGACAACGCGCAGGATTGGGTCGGCGCGTTTGGGAAGGTTGCGGATGGTTTCAGTCATTGCGGTCGGCTTCCTCCTCGAACGGGTCTTCGATGGCCTCGTCATGCCCCGATCCACTGGAGAGAAACACCAGTCCCATCAACGCGGCGGTCAGCATGATGGCGCCGATAATCGCACCTGCCGTTGCAATGAAAAAATGGATCGATACCATCCCATTGCGCCACCAGAAGCTGCCGAGCGCGACCACCGTCACCACCAGCGTGACCGAAAACATCCAGCGCATCAGCCGCCAGTATCGCTTCCACGCAAAGCTGGCATATTCGGGATCGTCGAGGCGGGAGGGGCGAGTCATATATTTGCGAAGTGCGCTCTATGCTATAAGTTCCGCTGAGGGCAAGGAGAGAGGAGAGTCGCGATGACGATAGCAGCGATTTTGAGCGGGCGGGACGGTGCCGTGTGGACGGCGCAACCCCATGAAAGCGTCGGCGAAGTCGTAACCCGCCTTGCTGAAAACCGCATCGGCGCCTTGCCTGTGGTCGATGATGGCGCGGTTGTCGGGATTTTTTCCGAACGCGATATCGTCTATGGCGTCGCCCGGCACGGTTCTGCCTTTCTCGCCAAGACGGTGGGCGAGACGATGACCTCGCCTGCTATCACGGTCACCCACGACACGCCAATCCTGTCAGCATTGTCGATGATGACCAAGCGCCGGATCCGGCATCTTCCGGTGGTGGAGGACAATCGGCTGACCGGTTTCGTCTCCATCGGCGATCTGGTGAAGCACCGGATTGAGAAGATCGAGGCCGAAGCGGCGGCAATGCGGGACTATATCAGCATGGCATAGGGACTTGCGCCCTCCATCGATGTTCTTATTATGTTCCTTTAGTTCGAGTCGAGGAGGTCATCCATGTCCGCTATAGATTTCTACACCAACCCCATGTCGCGCGGGCAGATCGCGCGCTGGGCGCTGCACGAGGCCGGTGCCGAATATGAGCAGCATCTGCTCGAATATGGCGGCAGCATGAAAGCGGCGGAATATCTTGCGATCAACCCGATGGGCAAGGTTCCGGCAATCGTTCATGACGGAAGGGTTGTGACGGAATGTGCGGCGATCTGCGCCTATCTCGCTGATGCTTTCCCTGAAGCGGGACTAAAGCCGACAGCCGACGAACGGGCCGATTATTATCGCTGGATGTTCTTTGCCGCCGGTCCGGTCGAAGCTGCGATCACCAATCGCCATATGAAATGGGAACCGAATGAAGAGCAGGAGCTGATGGCGGGCTATGGCAATTATGACAAGGCTGTCGCGGCACTCGAGGGCGCGCTGACTGGCAAGGATTATGTTTGCGGCGCCCGGTTTACGGCAGCGGATGTTTATGTGGGGTCGCAGGTCGATTGGGGCGTGCAGTTCGGCACGCTTCCGTCCAGCCAGGCCTTCACCGCTTACGCCGACAGATTGCGGCAGCGTCCAGCCTATCAGGCAGCGAAGGCTATCGACAGTGCGTTGATTGCGGAAGCGCAGTCGGCACCAGCCTGATCAGAATTATTTGGTCGGCAACGTCTGTACAGGTGCAGGCACTGAGGACTGGGACGTAGCTGTCTGCCCGGTTAGGGGCGTATAGCCGGTCCGAGGCGCATGCTTCATGTTCCAGTCGGCAAGGTCGCGTTCATATTGTGCGTAGGCATCGAAAAAGCGGACGAAAATGCCATCGATATCATTCAGGCCGCCGATCGCATATTCTGGGAAGGCAGCGATCGGGACAGTGTTGGCTTCGGTCACTTTCCGCAAAGCCGCGTCGCAATATTCCGACCTAACGGGGGGTAAGGCAAAATAGTTATACAAGTCTGTAGAGGCCGTATCGCGGACACGAAGGCCGTTCTGACCGGGGTATTTTGCGACATATTCGCGATCGACCGCCTTGCTGCTCTTCGACAGCTGGACCTTATGCGTCACGATGAACTTGTTGTAGGCGGGCGCAATCTGTCCCCAGACCGGGCCTTGGCAATTGAGCGCGGCGACATTGAGCGCGGCCCGGAAATGCCAGATGGCGTTATCACGGCTTAGCCCCCTGTTCGGCGTCACGCGCACACCGTCGAGGCCGATCGGCGGAATGCGCATCGATGCCGCAGCACCACCGGGCGGCAGTGGCATAACAGGAGGCGGGGGTGGCGGCAGGATGATGGGCGGGGGCGGAGCAATTACGACGGGCTTGGGCGCGGGTGCACATGCAGAGACCGCAGCGACGCTGAATATGATGGCTGTCAGACTTTTGTAGCCGCGACGCATTAACTTCCCTCCAACTGGACGAGCCCTTTACAACAGGATTTTTTCCGCAAAGAAAAGCCCCGTTCGGCGAAGCGCACAAAGAAAATGGCCCAGTGGTTTTCCACCGGGCCATATTCGTATGCGCAAGCTTAACGCAGCGTGACTTATTCGCGATTCCCCAGGAAGCTGAGCAGAAACTGGAACATGTTGATGAAGTCCAGATAGAGGTTCAGTGCACCCATGATTGCGGCCTTGCCGATCATCTCCGCACCTTGGAGGTAGAAATACTCGCTCTTGATACGCTGGGTATCATAGGCCGTCAGGCCAGCGAACAGCAACACACCGACCGAGCTTATCACCCAGTGCATTGTCGGCGACTGCAGCCAGATATTGACCAGCGAGGCGACGATCAGGCCGATCAGGCCCATGATCAGAAACGTGCCCATACCGCTCAGATTCTTCTTCGTGGTATAACCCCACAGGCTAAGGCCGGCAAAGGCGGCCGCGGTTGCGAAGAAGGTTTGGGCGATAGATTCGCCCGTGAACATCATGAAAATGCGGGCAAGACTAAGGCCCATCAGAACCGCAAATGCCCAGAACATCGCCTGCAACGAAGCCGCTGAAAAACGATTCTGGCCAAAGCTCATCACCAGCACGATCGCCAGCGGCGACAATATGATGACCCAACTCATCAGGCTGGGGTTGATCATCAAATTCTGTGCAAGCTCGGTTTGCGCGAACAGCATCGCGACGATGCCGGTCAGCAGAACGCCCGACGCCATGTAATTGTAAACCTTGAGCATATGCGCGCGCAGGCCGGCGTCGACGGCAATATCACCGGCGGCTGTACCTACACCTGCAAGACTTGACTGGGTACCGGTCACCCGTGGATCGGACCACTGTGCCATGACTTATATCTCCTCATATGACGGCGAAATAGCCGCATGAGGCATATATTGGAGGAATTCGCTCTAGATTCAAGCGAAACACGATAGGCTAAACGAGATTAAGTCAGGTCAATCGCCGCAAAATGCCCTCCGCCGCCTCAGTTACCTGTCTGAAAACGGCGTCGAACGCTTCAACGCTACCATGATAGGGATCGGGCACGGGCGTGCCTTCGTGGCCTGGCAAATGGTCCAGCAGCATCGACAGTTTGGCCGTTCCGTCCGCTGGTCGCATCAGGGACAAATGCCTGAAATTGGCCTCATCCATCGCCAATATATGGTCGAAGCGATAGAAATCGTCGCGTGTAACCTGTCTTGCGCGAAAATGTCCGATGTCGATTCCGCCAAGGCGCTTTGCTACCGCCTGGGCGCGGCGGTCCGGAGCGTGGCCAATATGCCAGTCGCCGGTGCCGGCGGAATCAACCTTGATCGCAACGCCTTTGCGTTTTGCCGCCGCCCGCAATGCAGCCTCGGCCAGCGGCGAACGGCAGATATTGCCGAGACAGACCATGAGAACGGAAACCGGTCTGGTGCTCTTCATCGAAACTCCGTTCAGTTGAAAGGCAATTCAGGTTGCGCCCACTTATCGTTCTGCTAGCCACGATGCAGCAAAGCGGCAACAGCCAAAGGGAGAGACAGGTGAACGGGACGGTTGATCAGGCAGAAATTACTCCGGAACCTGCTACCTCACCCCTTCCCGAAGCCAGCGGCTACAGCTGGTATGTACTGTGCGTGTTGGTCGTGGTATATATATTGAATTTCATCGACCGGCAGATTGTCAGCATCCTGGTCGTCGATATTCAGGCCGATCTTGGCCTGAGTAACGCCCAAATGGGTTTTCTCGGCGGTGCGGCCTTTGGCGTTTTTTACGCGTTGTTCGGCATCCCCCTCGGGCGGTTGGCCGATAATTGGAACCGCACGAAGCTGCTGAGTATCGGACTTACGCTCTGGTCGGCAATGACGGTGGTATCTGGCTTTGCAAAAAACGGTGCGCAGCTTGGGCTCGCGCGCATGGGAGTCGGCATTGGCGAAGCGACGGCCAGCCCCTCGGCTTACTCGCTGATTTCCGACTATTTCCCGAAGCGCCAGCGCGCCACCGCACTCGCAATCTATTCGTCGGGGCTATATATCGGCGGCGGCGTATCGCTGTTCATCGGCGCGCTGATCAAGGAAAATTGGAACCTTGCCTATCCGGGCGGCGGTCCGTTGGGGCTGGTGGGCTGGCAGGCCGCATTTCTGGCGGTCGGTGCGCCGGGCTTGCTGGTGGCGTTGTGGGTACTCTCGCTGCGCGAACCCGCGCGCGGCGTCATGGATGGCACACCGGTGGCGATGTCGCCAACGCCGTTCAGCGATTTCCTGCACGATTTGTCGACAATCGTTCCACCCTTCACATTGATCGGCGCGATGCGACGCGGTGTCGGAGCGTTGTCGCTGAATCTGCTAGCGGCGGCGATACTTGGCGGATTTGCCTATGTCATGATCGGCCTGACCGGAAACATCCCGCAATGGTCGGCGGTCGCGGTCGGCTTTTACGCCGTCTTTTCATGGGCGACCAACTTGAAGTCTCGCGACCCGGCGACGTTTCAGCTTATCTGGGGCACACCGGCCTTCCTCTGCACCGCATTGGGTTACGGGCTGGTGGCGCTTGCATCCTATGGCCTTGCCTATTGGACCGCGCCTTATGCGGAGCTGGTCCTCAAGCTGCCCAAACAGGAATTGGCCTTCTGGCTTGGCGCATCGGGCGCGGCCAGCGGATTTCTGGGCGTTATCATGGGCGGACGGCTCGCCGATTATCTGCGCACGCGTAATCCGGCGGGACGCATTCTCGTCATCATGATCGGCGTGCTCGGACCGATCCTGCCGATCTGGATCGGCTTTACCACGACGAACCAAGCACTGTTCTACATCATGAACTTTCTGGCCGGCGTCCTTGGCAGCTCTGCACTCGGCGCAGCAGCAGCAACCACGCAGGACCTCGTTCTGCCCCGCATGCGCGGCACGGCGACGGCTGTATTCTTCCTCGCGACAACACTGATCGGGCTGGGTTTCGGTCCCTATCTGGTGGGCCAGATCGCCGACCTCATGGGAACGACGGTCGATGGCAAGCTTGTCGGCGACCTGCGGGCGGGGGTCATTGCCCTGATCGGCGTGGTGCCCATCGCGATGGCGCTGCTGATCTACGCCTATCGCGCTGTGCCAGCAGCTGAAGCGATGCTGCTCGACCGGGCACGGGCCGCTGGAGAAGCTGTTTAATCGTGCGATTAAATTCCGCTTGACGCTTTTGTCAGGTTGCTGCCATTGAAGCCGCAACTGTCTGCAGGAGAGATACCATGTCGCTCGATGTCATTCCGCGCACCGCCTATAACGAGGATCATGAGGCATTCCGTCAATCGGTGCGCCAGTTCCTGCAAAAGGAAGTCGCGCCCAACGCAAAGCAATGGCAGGAAGACGGCATCGTTCCCAAGGATATCTGGCCCAAGGCGGGTGCGGTGGGCATGCTCTGTCCCACCGTTCCGGAAGAATATGGCGGGCTAGGCCTCGACTTCGGCTATAACGCTATCGTCGATGAGGAGAGCGCCTATTATGGCGGCGCCGCGACCGGCTTCTCACTCCAGTCAGACATCGTCTGCAATTACATCATGTCCTATGGCAGCGAGGAGCAAAAGAAGCACTGGCTCCCCCGCCTTGTATCCGGCGAAACGATCACCGCCATCGCGATGACCGAGCCAGGCACCGGTAGCGACCTTCAGGGAATGAAGGCGACCGCGAAAAAGGATGGCAATCATTATGTCATCAACGGATCCAAAACCTACATCACCAATGGCCAGAATGCCGACCTGATACTTGTCTGCGTCAAGACTGACACTGAAATCCAGCCTGCCTGGAAGGGCATGTCGATCGTGCTGGTCGAAGCAGACCGCGAAGGTTTCAAGCGCGGCCGGAACCTCGACAAGATCGGGATGGACGAAGCCGACACATCGGAACTGTTCTTTGAAGATGTCCGCGTACCGATGACCAATTGCCTTGGCGAAGAAGGCAAAGGCTTCATCTATCTCATGAGCGAGCTGCCGCAAGAGCGACTTTCAATTGCGGTATCGGCCATGGCGTCCAGCCAGAAGGCGTTCGATGAAACCGTCGCCTTTGCGCGCGACCGAAAGGTCTTCGGCAAGCCGTTGCTCGATTTCCAGAACACCCGTTTCGTACTGGCCGATCTGAAATCGAAGCTTCAGGTTGGCTGGGCCCATCTCGACTGGTGCCTCAACCGCCATTACAAGAAGGAGCTTACTGCCGAGGAAGGCGCGGCCGCCAAGCTCTGGCACACCGACCTGCAATGGGAAATTGTCGACAAATGCCTGCAGCTGCATGGTGGCGCAGGATATATGAACGAATATCCGATCGCGCGCATGTGGCGCAGTGCACGCGTGACCCGGATTTTCGGTGGCACGAACGAGATCATGAAGGAACTGATCGGGCGGACATTGTAGACCATTTTGCCGGGGCCGCCATATTTTGCCACCCTGGACGTGTCTTAGAGCGCATATATTATGTGCTAAGGGTGTTCCGGGCATTATGAAAACGAGTTGAGCGCCAGTATTTCTGACATCCTGCCATCATGCTATATACCCGTAAAACTATTGCGGGGGGTGTCCGTACATGTACATCGAACGTTCGATGAAGTAACAATATGGGCGGAGAGGTAACTGCAAATTTGTGGCGTCCGACGAATCTACTGATCGCTGGCGCAACCGGGACAATAGGTCGCGCCGTGGTTGGCGAAGCCTTGTCGAGGGGATACAGAGTTACCTGCCTTGCAAGGTCACATAGGACGATATCAACGGGTTCTACTGCATTTGCATCGCGCCGAATCTCTCCTGTAACAGAAACCCGTATCGTCGATTTTGCGGATCCCGCCTCCCTGTTGCGAGACGGCTTTCGACAAGATCGGTTCGATGCAGTCATCTCCTGCATGGCATCGCGCACCGGCGTTCCCAAGGATGCCTGGGAAGTCGATTATGAGGCACAACTCAACCTGCTGACAGCAGCAAAGTCGGCAAATGTTGGTCGGATGATATTATTGTCGGCGATCTGCGTACAGAGGCCATTGCTCGCATTCCAGAAAGCTAAACTCGCCTTCGAAGAAAAGCTGGTCGGGTCCAGTATAGACTATTCGATCGTCAGACCGACGGCATTCTTCAAATCGCTGTCGGGACAGGTCGAGCGGGTGAAGAGGGGCAAGCCATTTCTGCTTTTCGGGAATGGCGAGCTGACGGCCTGCAAACCTATCAGTGACAAAGATCTGGCGCATTATATAATCGACTGCGTCGAGCAGGACGGACGGAAGAACAGGATATTGCCCATCGGGGGTCCAGGAGAGGCAGTTACGCCAAGGCAACAAGGCGAGATGCTTTTTTCGCTTCTGGGGAGAGAGCCTCGATTTCGACATATTCCACTCGCACTGATCGATGCGATCATTGCCGGACTGAACCTTGCGGGGAAGTTCATACCCAAGGCCGCCCCAAAGGCAGAGCTTGCCAAAATCGGGCGATATTATGCAACTGAGTCGATGCTCGTGCTGGACCCCGAAACCGGCGCATATGGTGCAACTGCAACGCCATCGACCGGGTCGGACACACTCGCCGAGCACTATGCGAATTTGTTGGGCGGCAAGACGCAAAACGAGCGGGGAGATCACACCGTTTTTTGACACAAATGCTGGACAATTGCTTGTTTTTGACAGATGATTTCTCATGAGTTTTACCGAGCATCCGCTACGTCGATGGGCCGTCGACGAAATGCGCCTCAGGCGGTTTGCACCAGTCGGCAATAGCTGCGATATCTATCAGGTCGTTCGCCTTATCGAACATGCAGAACGCGGTGCCGAAGATTTGTGGCTTATCAACCGAAAGCCGGAATTCGACGAGTGGAACCTCGCCACAAAGCACGGATCGGCACATACAAAATCGGGCATCCATTTCCTGTGGGAGCGGCACACCGAGGCGACAACAATCACCCTCATTTTTCCGACCGAGGTACCCGACGTCGAGCGAATGCCATATATCCGATGGATGGAAGAATGGCCGGGCGGTGTCGTTCGCGCAACGCACATTCTCGTCATTCCCGACGACCGGAACATCGAAAGCCACCTCTCGCATTTCGGAATTTCCGCCCAGGAAATGGTCTGCTGCGATATCAACGCCGGGCTTCGCATCTGGTCGGACTTCAGCATCCATGGCGACGGCTATGGACGGCTATTGGTGTTGGCAGGCGACGTCGGCGACGGGGAGCGTGGGCGCATCGTTCAGCGGGTGCAGGAATTGGGGAATTACCGTAATCTCGCGTTGCTGGGTTTCCCCACTGTGCAGGAATATGGCCCTCAGGTCGACCTGCTGGAGCGTAAGCTGTCAGAGCATGCACGGCGCGTTGCCCTCACCGAGGAAGACGATGAAATATTGCTCAACGATCTGGCGGCGATATCGTCCGAACTTGAATTGATACGGTCGGCAACGGGTTTCCGCCTGAGCGCGACAGCAGCCTATGCCGAAGTGGCAGCGGACAGACTCGCCTCGCTCGACATCAAACCAGTGGCTAATTACCAAAGTTTGAAGGATTTTACAGAGCGAAGGCTGGTACCGGCGACGCGGACATGCTCGGTCTTCCGGACGCGGCTGAGCCATATTGCCGAACGCATTGCGGGCGTCATGCACACGCTCGACGTTCGCTTCGACAGCAGGATCAAGGCCCAGAATCTGGGCCTCATGCAAAGCATGGAACGATCGACGCAATTGCAACTGCGGCTTCAGACTTTGGTGGAAGGCTTATCGGTCATCGCGGCGGCCTATTATCTTGTTGGCCTGATCGGCTATATCGCGAAAGGCGTCGCGGCATTTCCATCGGGTTCACGATCAGACCTGTTCGTTGGCGCCGTCACCTTTCCCGTGATTCTCGTCATATACTTGTTCGTGCGCTATTTGCGGAACAAAGTTCTGAATGAGACGGGAGAGGAAAATGCCCGTATTGCCGAAAGACCCAATTGAAACATATTCGGCTTTCAATCGGCTCAGAACTGCGATAAGTCCGGACCAGGGTTGGAGACGTAAAATATTGACTATGCTGTCAATTGGCACGGGATAGGAGAGACTATGGTGAAAACGAAAACTTTGGCTAGCGTAGCGGCGCTATCGGCCCTTTTAGCCGCTTGCTCGGGCGGCTCGGATAGCAGTGAACCCGAAAAGACCGCCGAGGCGGCAGCTCCTGCCGCAGCGCCGGCAGCTGCACCTGCTGCGGCACCTGCGCCCGCACCGGCTGATGCAGGCCCACCTGCGGCAACCGACGTCACGACACTGGACGGCACCACTTTCGCCAGCTTCACGGGCAACGCAGCGGCTGGCAAACTTGTGTTTGCACAATGCCGTACCTGCCATGTTACCGACGCCGGTGTAAACAAGACCGGACCCTCGCTCAACGGGATCATCGGTCGGACGGCGGGCTCGGTACCCGGATTTAATTATTCACCCGCCAATAAGGGCAGCGGCATCGTTTTCACCAAAGAAAAGCTGTTCCAGTATCTGGAAAAGCCACAACGGGTCATTCCGAAAACAAAGATGATTTTCGCCGGTATTCCGGATGCGCAGAAGCGTGCGGACGTAATAGCCTATTTGGAAACCCCCAGCTGATTATAGTGCCATAGCTACGCAAAAAGGCCGGGCTTTCACCCGGCCTTTTTTGTTGCGACCCGTTGGGGCTATGCTGCCATGTCCCGCCGCGCCAGCGCGCATTGCGACCATATTTCGCTGAGCGCGGTCAACAGCCGGTCGATATCGCCATCGCTATGAACAGGTGACGGCGTGATCCGGAGCCGTTCGGTTCCCCGCGGGACCGTCGGATAGTTGATGGGCTGCACATATATGCCGTGATTGTCCATCAGCCAGTCGCTGATAAATTTGCACTTATGCGCGTCGCCAACCATGACCGGAATGATATGGCTTGGATTGGGTATGTGCGGAATGCCCATGCGGTCAAGCGCGCCACGCACTTTAGCCACACGTTCCTGATGCATATTTCGTTCAACCTGGCTTTCTTTAAGGTGCCTGATGCTGGCGCATGCGCCTGCCGCAACTGCAGGCGGAATCGCTGTCGAGAAAATGAAACCACTGGCAAAGGTGCGCACAAAATCGCAGAGGTCACGTGAAGCGGCGATATAGCCGCCCATCACGCCGAACGCTTTGCCAAGCGTACCTTCGATCACTGTGATACGGTCCATCAGCCCTTCCCGCTCGGCGACGCCACCACCGCGTGGGCCGTAAAGGCCGACTGCATGCACCTCGTCGATGTAACTCATCGCATTATGCCGCTCGCACACATCGAGGATTTCGGCGATCGGCGCAATGTCGCCATCCATCGAATATACGCTTTCAAAGGCCACCAGCTTGGCTCGGTCAGGGTCTAGATCAGCGAGTTTGCGGTCAAGATCGTCGGGCGAATTATGTTCGAATACCATACGTTCGGCGCGGCTGTGGCGGATGCCCTCAATCATTGACGCATGATTGAGGGCGTCGGACAGCACCATGCAGTTCGGGATTTTCGCCGCCAATGTGCCGAGCGCTGCCCAGTTGGAAACATAACCGGAGGTGAAAAGCAGTGCGTCCTCCTTGTGGTGCAAGTCCGCCAGTTCGGCTTCGAGCAAGACATGGTGGTGATTGGTGCCGGAGATGTTTCGGGTACCGCCGGCACCTGCCCCGCATTCGTCAATCACGCGATGCATCGCGTCCAGCACTTTCGGATGCTGCCCCATGCCGAGATAGTCGTTCGAGCACCACACGGTGACATCCATTGTCCCGCCATCGACATAGCGCTTGGCATAAGGGAAGGAACCAGCCTTGCGCTCGATTTCGGCAAAAACCCTGTAACGCCCCTCTTCTCGAACGGCGGCCAGTTCGTTGCCAAAAAATGCCTCATAGTTCATGGTTACACTCCCTCTCCAAATTCTTTTCTATCGTTTGTGCCCAGCGCCCAGCCCCACAATGCGGAATCGCGAAAGGGGACGGCGAGAAAGATATGTTCTAAAGCTGCCAGCAGCGACAGGCAGCAAAGCAACCCGGCCTGTACCGTCTCATGAGGCGAGACCGCGCTTTTTGCTTCGAAGCCAAGCCACAATGCCAGCCCTGTAATCGTAGCAATCGACAGCGCCAGTATCGGACGCAGCTTCCTGGGTCCGAAATAGCTTTTGAGATAGCTCAAATGCGCGGGCAGCATTTCGTCGCTGAGATTTGGGACACCGCGATAGATGTTCAGTTTCGATGACAGCCGGAATATCAGTAGCAAGGCGAAAGCGTAAGCGCCGGTCGGATTGGCAGTCACCGCAGCCAGCGACAGCAATAGGCCGGCTGTCATAGCAAGGGCGACTTCATGGTGGATTAAGGCCATCGTTGCGAGACTGAATCGCTGCCACCCCTTGGCACCATCCGGGCAAGGGGTCCGGTGAGAGCCGGTCACGGCACCTGTCAGAAAACTGATTTCATGCCAGCTCCAGATCAGCAAACCGCCTAGAAACGATACGTAACTGGCCCAGACGGCCGTCGAATGCGCCGTGACGATGATGAGACCGAGACCGGTGAAGGCACAGACGCACGCGATCACCAACGCGCGTCCAAAGGATTGCCGCAGCCGGTGATTGATGATCGCCACCAATCCCGTGCTGACGAACCACAATATCGTTACGACCACAAAGGGCAGTACAAGGCCTGGGGTTCCTACCATGCCGGCTGCAATCTGACACTGTGTGGTAGTTCATTGGCGCGTGGCGTCATGAAATACATGCGTGCGAAGGCAAGCCCGGCTTTGGCCATATGCCCAGCCCGACCAATCGCACCGCCGATACCACCCCGTGCCTTTGCATCCTCGATACCGACAGATGCGAGGCGCAGGTCCTCCATCGCATTTCGGAAACGGGGATCTTCGGTGTCGAGTTCGATGGGGAACACCTGACGGCTGATCGCCGTGCAGATTGAAAAAACTTCATAGCCATAATCGGCAGGATCCACACCTAAGGCTTTATGGAACACCGGTCGGTTATGGTCGCGGACATACATGGTCGCGTATACCGACAGCAGGAAGAAGCGGATCCATAACCGGTTAAGCCCGGTCAGCAATTTGGGATCGGCCCTCATCAGTAACGCAAATGCCTCGCCATGCCGGAACTCGTCATTGCACCAATCGTGAAACCAGTCGAAAATCGGATGGAATTTATTCTGCGGATTGCGCTGTAACTGCCGGAAAATCGTAATGTAGCGGGCGTAACCGATCTTTTCGGAGAGATAGACGGCGTAAAAAATGAATTTTGGTTTGAAGAAGGTATATTTCTTGGTCTTGGTCAGGAAGCTGAGGTCGATGCCAATCCCGGCGCCCTTCAGCGTTTCGTTGATAAACCCTGCATGACGGCTCTCATCGCGAGCAAGCAGCTTGAACAGCCGCTTCATATCGGGATTTTTCGTCCGCTTGGCGATTTCGGCATAAAGAATGCAGCCGGAGAATTCGGATGTCAGCGAACTGGCCAGAAAGTCGATAAATTCCGCCTGCAATTCGGGTTCGAGCTTTTCGATCACACCTTCGAACGCCGGGGTCTTGCGGAAATGATGCCGGTTGCGGTCATCTTCCATCTCCGCCATCAGGTCTTCCCATTCGGCTCGAACAGGCGATACATCTATGCGATCCATCGCGGCAAAATCGGTGGTGTAAAAGCGCGGACTCAGAACTGTTTCCTGCCGCGCGATGGCCAATGTATCATGCCGGGCAGCAAGGGGGTTGGCGATATTGGCTGGCGCGTTCATTAGAGCCTCCCTGGCGTGAAACTGACTTCGTACAATTCGGCAAGCTCGAAATTGCTTGCAAATTTCGTCCACGCCCGACGAAGCAGTCCGGCGCGGCACACGGTGGCATGGCGGTGAAGGACAATGCTCTCGCCAAATGCGACGGCAATCGGATCTCCATGCACCCGAACGCGGTCGCCAGGCTCTATTGTGATATCGCCGTCGAGTTCGACATGGGCGTGAAAATGCTCCGCGCTTTGCTCGACCTCGATCCGGCAAGGCGTTTCAAAGGATTCAGATGAAAACAACCCGGTCATGTGGCAGGCGCCTTCAGCATGTCCGCAAACATCCGGCTGTGATCGGCACCAAAACCGTGAATTTCCGAACGTCGGCCTGTTTGCGGGTCGGAAAGCGACAAGGCCCCATTTTCCCATAGCGTCAGGGTGAATGGCGGCTCTGCACCAATGCCTGCGGCGATGCGCGCCTTCGCCATGCGGCGCATGGTGGCCCGCAGGAAACCCCCCTGCCCGAACTCGACGATTTTCACTATTTCGCCGGTGCCAGCGTCGCTCACCACGACCGCCCCATCTGCACGGTCCAAGAAGCGCAGTTCGCGACTTTGGGCCGGGGCGATATTCTGGGCTTCGCGTGAAGCAACCGGGTCTGCGGACGGCGGCACAAGGCCCAGCCTCACGGCCCCTGTCAGCGCCATTGTGAAAAGCAAGAGCGCTGCTGCCGCCTTCAAGGCACCCCGAGGTACGGTGGGGTCGTGATGGACAGCCTGGCTCATGCAGGCACTCCCATCAGGGGAATGTCGCGACTGCGAGCTTGCGGCGCTTCAAGCGGCGCGATGGCCTGCACATTCTGCGTGGCCCTGAACAACATTGCCGCAACGTTGCCCGCGTTTGGGATAGCCCTGAGCATGGGCTGCGGGCGGACGAAACGCAGCGAACGTACGTGCGGCCAGAGCATGATATAGCCGAGCCGCGGCATACCCTTTAACGCCAGGACGATATTGCCGTGCCCATCTGTCAGCATTTTTAGATTTGCGGACTCGATTTCGCCAAGTGGCAGGTTGATGCACTTGTTAAGCGCGACGCCGATACGCAGTACGACACGTTTGTTGGTCAGCGTATAGACAGTCGTGCGACTGACACCCCATGCAAATAGCGTGAACATCGCCGTTACAACCGTGCCCAGCAGCGCGACTGCAATAGCAGTATTCCAGTCGCCCCGCGAAACGGCCCAGATGACGATCAAGCCGAAATACAGAACCGACAGCCGAATGTGCAGCGCCGATACCACCATATGCTTCCAGTCCGGTGCGGACTGCCAGATAATATGTTCATCTTCTGGCAGAGCGCCGGGAAGACCCCGCACCGGTTCATGGTCATATTCGCTCATATCAACGGTTCCTGCCGCCCGGCGTTGGCGTAAAGATAGCCGCCGCCAAAATAGGCAACTATCCGCTCTTCTTCATAAAATGTGATCTGCCCCGCCGTTCCCGGCACCGGTGCAGCAGCGAAATCGGCTGCGTTGATTGCGTCGATCTCGACCTGGCGGCTCCGACCCTTCACCTTGGACATACCCATCGGCGCAAGCACCTTCCTACCGCCCGTATCGATTTCGAGATAACGGATGACATGCTCGGCGCGATCGACCCATAAGTCGGTCACTGTCCCGGCAACAGCGCCGTCCGCGCCGATGACAGACATGCCCCGCGGATCGGCATCGTTGCGGTGGACCGAAATATGCTCGGTCATCCCGATCGGCACGATCCGGTTACGGCCTTCGCCATCAAGGTCGGTGTGTTTGGCGCGATCCGCCCACGCAGCTGGACCAATTCCGTCGACCAGCGGGTTGCCAGTCGGGTAATATGGCGCCCCGGGTGAACGGAACGTACGCGCGCCCGCGACATCGACCTTTTCCCGACCCTTGGTAGGCGTGCTGACACTGCCCCGTCCGAATGGCATATGGAATGTCTTGGGCGTTGCTGCCAACAGTGCGCCGCCTGGTGTGTCGACGCGGCCTGTGACTTCATCCTCCAGCGGATACCCTTCGCGCCGGTCTTCCCGTCGAAGGTAGAAAATCAGCGCCAGGAAAAACAGCACAAAGGCGTAAAACACCATTTCCGTCACATCGAATGTGCCCACAATTTTCACGTCGTCCATCTCTCTTCCTCCTCAGGTCGGAAATTCACTCAAACCAAAGCTCTCACTCGTCATCTTCCTGTTTTGCAGATGCAGCCCGATCACTGGTCCGAGCGCTACCAACGTCACGAGCAAAAGCAGAATTTCCAGTGCATAGACCGTCCCGTAACCGGTGGCGCGATAGGCCAGTGTCGTACCCATCCCGTTGTGTAATGCGAAATAGGTCACGCCATCACGGACTAGACCGCCCAGCGCGATCCCCGCGCCCCCACAGCTAGCTTGCACTGCGCCCCAAGCGCCCAATGCCAAACCTGACGAACCTTCGCGAGCCAGGCCCATTGCGGCGATCATGGTGCCCACCGAAAACAGCCCTGCGCCAAAGCCGATGGCCATTGCCCCTGCATACAGCAGCGGCACCGAGTTCAACGGTGCTGCAAACAATGTCATGAGAAACGCGGCGATACCTGCAACGGCTCCCATTCCGGCAAGACGCAAAGGATCTGCTCCTTTAGTCAGTTGTCGGCCACTGTGCGCAAATGCAATCAAAGCCCCACCTGCCCAAGCCCCAGTCAAAGACGTCGTGCCACCGACGGAAAGGCCTAGTATCTCGCCGCCATAGGGTTCTAGCAAAGCATCCTGCATCGCGAACGCCATCGCGCCGATGCCAATTGCGAGCAGCAACCGTTTGGCATTTGGCTGCGCCGTGAACGATGTCCAGATATAGGCAAAGCTCGGGTTAGGCGCGGTGGAAGTGGTCAGCGCCCGGTTCCTCGCCTCCTGCTTCCAAAGCGCCGTCACGTTCAGCACCATCGTCAGCACCGCCGCACCCTGGATGACTTGGATCAGTTTCGTCGCCGTAAAATCGAGCAGCAAATTACCGATGGCAAATGCCGCCAGCATCATGCCAACGAGCAGCATCACGTAAAGCAAGGCGACAACGCGCGGGCGCTTGTCCCTGGACGCAATATCGGTTGCTAGCGCCAGACCTGCCGTTTGCGTAACGTGCATTCCCGCACCCGTAAGCAGGAAAGCCAGACAGGAGGCGCTGACACCTAGCGAAAACGTGTCCGGCCTCGTGATGAGGATCAGCGCGAACGGCATGATGGCAAGACCACCGAACTGTCCCAGCGTGCCGAACCAGATATAGGGCACCCGCCGCCAGCCGAGCACCGAGTGGTGCGTATCGGACCGATAACCGATAAGCGCGCGGAACGGCGCAACGAGCAATGGAATGGCGATCACCAATGCAACAATCCATGTCGGCGTGTTGAGCTCGACAATTAGCACGCGGTTGAGCGTGCCGTTGAGAAGGACCGCGGCGATACCGACACTTACCTGAAACAATGCAAGGCGGAGCAAACGGACCAATGGAAGTTCGGCGCTGGCCGCATCGGCAAAGGGCAAGAACCGCGTTCCTACGGCTTGCCAGAATGTCAATGCGGATGGCCTTTCGTTCATCGGCGACCGATCCCCATGGCCTGGCTTTTGTAGAAGCCACTCGACACGCGCTGGGTGAAGCCAATCCGCCACCCGGGTAGTGCGTCGCCGATGTCGTGTGAAAGGCGCGCCTCGGACACCGGCTTGATCGCTGGCGAACGGTCTCCGCGCGGGAACGCCTTGCCAATGATGTGCATTGTACGGAGCAGCGCCGTGCCGGGGGCAAAGGTGAAGGCGATTTCGTTGGCGCGCTGGCTCCATGCCTTCAGCACACCGATGATGTCGGTTTCGTCATAATGGATGAGCGAGTCCATCGCGATCACATGGTCGAAAATGCCTAGATTATGGCTGCGCATATCGCCCACACGCCAGTCGATATGTAGGTGGGCCGGCACACGTTTTTGCGCGACGTCGATCAGGCCGTGCGAAACATCGATGGCAACCACGTCAGCCCCGCGCTCTGCCGCTGTAATCGCCAGCGCGCCCGTGCCGCAACCGGCGTCCAGCAGCCGTAGCCCGCGCATGTCCGATGGCAGAGTCGAGAGCAAAAGGTTACGCATCTCGTCGCGCCCTGCCCGTACCGTCGCGCGGATTCCGCTGACCGGAACGTCGGAGGTCAGATCCTCCCAAGCCTTGCGCGCGGTCTTGTCGAAATAGGTTTCGAGGCGGCTGCGGCTTTGCTGATAGCTGGTCGAAGCGAGGCTGGTTTCCATCATTCAAACCCCAGAAAATCGAAAATGTCGCGGTCTTTCATTGGCGTTGCAGCTTGGGGTTCGACACCATCCCAGAGCCGTTGGGCCAGATTCATATATTCCTGGCAGGCTGCCTCGACGTCAGGTGTGCTCTCCATTTCGAACAATGTGCATTTTTTCAGGCGCGAACGGCGAATGGCATCTAAGTCGGCAAAATGCGCCAGACGTTGCATGCCGATGGCGTTTGAAAAACGGTCGATCTCGTCGGTCGCCGCAGAACGGTTGGCGACCACGCCCGCCAGCCGCACATTATAGTTTTTCGCTTTGGCATTGATAGCCGCAACAATTCGGTTCATCGCGAAGATGCTGTCGAAATCATTGGCGGCGACGACAATCGCGGCATCCGCATGCTGGAGCGGTGCTGCAAAACCGCCGCAAACAACGTCACCGAGAACATCGAAAATCACAACATCGGTGTCTTCGAGCAAGTGATGCTGCTTGAGGAGTTTAACGGTCTGTCCGACGACATAACCACCGCAACCGGTGCCAGCGGGCGGGCCGCCCGCCTCCACGCACATTACGCCATTATAGCCTTCGAACATATAGTCCTCGGGCCGCAGTTCCTCGCTATGAAAGTCGACGGTTTCGAGCACGTCGATCACCGTCGGCATCATCTTCTTGGTCAGCGTAAAGGTGGAGTCATGTTTCGGGTCGCAACCGATCTGCAACACGCGATGCCCCAGTTTGGAGAAGGCTGCCGACAGGTTGGAGGAAGTCGTCGATTTGCCGATACCACCCTTGCCGTAAACCGCGAATACCTTTGCACCCTGGATCTTGTCAGCGGGGTCGAGAGCCACCTGAACGCTGCCTTCGCCGTCCGGAGGAGCCGTATCCAACAGATTGAGCGTCATGATATTTCTCCGTTCATTCTGCGGGGATCAGGCCTTCCAGCCTGTCCTCAAGGTCATTGCTCGCGGCTTTCAGGCCCGCCAGCGTCGCGGCGTCCGGCGTCCACAACTGCCGCTCACATGCTTCAAGCAAGCGATCGGCAACACGCGCCGACGATTTGGGGTTGAGTTGCGAGAGGCGCGCACGCATGTCGGCGTCGAGCACGAAGGTTTCGCTGATCTTCTGGTAAACCCAAGGCGACACCGTACCCGTGGTCGCCGACCAGCCCATGGTGTTGGTGACATGGCTTTCGATGCTGCGCACGCCTTCAAAGCCGTGCTTCAGCATGCCCTCATACCATTTGGGGTTCAGCATACGCGTGCGGGTTTCAAGGTCGATCTGCTCGCCCAGCGTCCGCACTTTTGTGTCGCGCTGTGTCGCATCGACGATGTACACCGGTGCCGCCTTGCCGCGTGCCTTTGCAACCGCCTTGGTCATCCCACCCAGGCCGTCGACATAATGATCAATGTCGGTCACGCCGAGTTCGACGCTTTCAAGATTCTGGTATGTAAAGTCGACGCAGGCCAGTTCGCTTTCGAATAATGCGCGGTGCTGCGTCGGCACGCCGCTGCGGCCATAGGCATAGCCCTTGTGCGTTTCGAACATGTTCGCGAGTTCGTCCGGGTCGGCCCATGTCCCGCCGTCGATCATCATGTTGACGTTGGCACCATAAGCGCCTTGCGCGTTGGAGAAGACGCGGAGGCTCGCGGTTTCGAGGTCGCAGTCGTGCTTCGCCTGATGCGAAAGGCTGTGCTTACGCACGAAATTCTGCTCGGGCGCTTCGTGGGCAATTGTCGCAAGGTAGGTCGCCTCTGCAATCATGCGCGTTTGCAACGGCAAAAGGTCACGGAAAATGCCGGAGAGCGTTACCACAACGTCGATGCGCGGGCGACCGAGTTCTTCCAGCGGAATAAGCTCTGCCCCTGCCAGTCGTCCATAATCGTCGAAGCGTGGTTTGGCCCCGAGTAAAGCCATGACCTGCGCAATTTGCGCGCCTTCGCTCTTCAGATTGTCGGTGCCCCACAGCACCATCGCGATGCTTTCAGGCAGCTTGCCACCATCGGCGATATGCCGCGCGATAAGCTGGTCGGCTTGAGTCGTGCCTTGGATGCATGCGAAGCTACTAGGGATACGAAACGGGTCGAAGCCGTGGATATTGCGACCAGTAGGCAACACTTCGGGGTTCTTCAAAATATCGCCACCGGGAGCGGGCTGGACAAACGCACCGTCAAGCGCGCGTATCAGTGCGCCGAGCTCGTCATTGGCATCGAGCCGTGCTTCAATGTCGGTACGCTGCAGATCAGGGGAAGCGGTCGTCATCGCGTCGACCAAGCCTTCACGTTCGTCGGCAGACATTGCGCCACCGAACACATGAAGGCCGTGCGGTATCAGTTCCCGCTCCATCTCGTAAAGCCGACCGGCCAAATCTTCCAGATCGCCGGGCTCGATATCGAGTTCGGAACAGGCGTCGCGAACCAGCACCTCGAGATCGCTGCGTTCGTCCCCTTCGACCGTGCGATAGCGGTCGACCATAGCTTTGAGATCGGAAAATCCCTTGTAAAGCCCGGCCCCTGCCAGAGGCGGGGTTAGGTAACTGACCAAGGTCGCACCCGGGCGGCGTTTGGCGATGATGCCTTCCGAAGGGTTGTTCGACGCATAGAGATAGAAATTCGGGAGAGTGACGATCACGCTGTCGGGCCAGCAATCGCCCGAGAGTCCAGCCTGTTTGCCGGGCATGAACTCGAGTGCACCATGCGTACCGAAATGCAGCACGGCGTCGGCGCCGAAATCCTCGCGGATGTAACGATAGAATGCGGAAAAGGCGTGGGTCGGGGTGAAGCCATGCTCGAACAGCAACCGCATCGGGTCGCCCTCATAACCGAAGGCTGGCTGGACTCCGACAAATACATTGCCGAAATGCGCGCCCAATACATGGATCGACTGTCCGTCGCTTTGCGCGCGTCCGGGGGCTGGGCCCCATTGCGCTTCGATCTGATTCAGGTGCTTTTCGCGGCGGACATGGTCATCCGCACAGATGCGGGCGGCGACATTGGCATCCGCGCCGAACTGCGCCGCATTTCCGTGCAGGATGGTTTCACGAAGGGCGTCCACACTGTCGGGCGCATCGACTGCAAAGCCTTCAGCCTGAAGCCGCCGCAAAGTCGCGTAAAGGGATTCGAACACGGCGAGATGGGCGGCCGATCCTGTCGCCCCGGCGTTGGGCGGGAAGTTGAACAGTACGATGGCCAGCTTGCGCTGCGCTTTCTCTGCGCGGCGCATCTTAATCAGAGCGGAAATCTTGCCTGCCAGCGAAGCTGCGCGTTCGGGGCAGCTCTGCATGGCGCGGACGTTGTCGGTCACAGTGAATTTGCAATTGCGATGACAACCGGTGCAGCCTTCTGGCGAGCCATCGGAGCGTCCGCCAAACACGCTCGGCACAATCGCACCGTCGAGTTCGGGGATTGCCATCATCATGGTGGTTTCGAGCGGGAGCAGGCCCAGCTTGCCCGCACCCCATTGTTCGAGCGACTGGAATTCGATCGGATGCGCGGCGATGTAAGGCACGTCCATCCGCGTGAGCGTTCCAACCGCCGCATCAACGTCATTATAGGCAGGGCCACCCACGAGCGAGAAGCCGGTCAAGTTGACGATAGCATCGACCGTCGATTTGCCGTCCTTCACAAAATATCTGTCGATGGCGGGCCGAGAATCGAGGCCGCTGGCAAAGGCCGGAATGACCCTCAAGCCCTGCGCCTCGAGCATTTCAATCATACCGTCATAGTGGCCCGTATCCTTGCCGAGCAGATAGGAACGCAGCATCAGCACGCCGACCGTGCCATGCGCGTTCTTAACTGTCGGCAGCTTGGCGGCGTTTTCGCTCAGCCGCCCTGCCATGTCGGGATGGTAGACGCCGACCTCGGGATATTCGCGCGGGGGCTGGGCTGGCAATTTGCCCTTCAGCGCTGCGCGCTCGCCGGTTGCATAGCGATCGATGAGACCGCGCACCATATCGATGACATTGTCGTCCGACCCCGCCAACCAGTATTGCAGTGTAAGGAAATATTGTCGAACATCCTGTGCCGGACCGGGTATCCAGCGAAGGATCTTTGGCAGGCGACGGAGCATTTTCATTTGCCCGGCGCCCGAACTTGCGCCCGGCTTGCTGGAGCCACGCAACTTCTTCAGCAAAGCCAAAGGTCCCTTTGCGGGTTTGTCCATGCTGTAATTGCCGAGGCGCGTCAGCTTCACAATGTCGGACGCCGACATGATTCCGACAATTGCATCGCACTGCTCTCGGCGGGCCATGAGGACCGGGTGCACGGCGCGGACATGATCCTCGAGGAACAGCATTGTCGCGATGATGATATCGGCGCGCGCAATGTCAGCCTTGGCCCGTTCGAGTACAGCAGGATCGCGATCCCAATCGGACGCGGCGTAGAAACCGATGCTGATATTGTCGCGCGCCATGTCCTGATTCGCACGTTCGACCGCTGCCGCGAGATGATTGTCCAGCGTGACGATGACCACACGGACGCAAGGGTTGCCGCTACCGCGCATAATGCGCCTTGGCCTCATAGAGAGTGGCGAGCTCGATGGTCGCGACACCGCGCTCCGCAGCGAACAATTCTGTATTCTTCCGCGCCTTTCCGCGCACAAAAAACGGTATCTTCTTCAGCTCGGCTTCGGCTTCGGGGGACCATAACTCCTCCCCGGCACGGGGAGGCGAACCATCCGCAGGATGGTGAAGGGGTACCAGCGTCGTCACGCCGGCGTTGGAGCTGGCGGAAGGTACCCCTCCAGCAGTTACGCTGGTACCCCTTCCTGTATCGGGGAGGATTTGATGCCCAAGGTGCGATGCCCCCGCCGCGTCATGGAATTCAAAATCGTCACGGAACATCGTAAGCAGATGCTCTTCAAGGCCCATGACCAAGGGATGCACCCAACTGTCAAAAATGACATTCGCGCCCTCGAATCCCATTTGGGGTGAGAAGCGTGCCGGGAAATCCTGCACGTGGACCGGTGACGAAATCACCGTGCAGGGAATGGCAAAGCGCTTGGCGATGTGGCGTTCCATCTGCGTGCCAAGCACCAGTTCGGGTTGTGCGTCCTGGATGGCCTGCTCGACCGCCAGATGGTCGTCGGTAATCAATGGCTCGACACCATAAAGTTTTGCCGCAGCACGGATGTCGCGCGCATATTCGCGATTGTAGCAACCAAGGCCGACAACTTTAAAGCCAAGCTCCTCACTGGCGATGCGCGCAGCGGCGACAGCATGGGTGGCATCGCCGAAAATGAAAACGCGTTTGCCGGTCAGGTAGTTTGAGTCGATCGAGCGGCTCCACCATGACATCCGCGACAGGCCTTCACGCAACATCGGTTCGGAATCGACGCCCGCGAGTTCAGCAACTTCGCGGATGAAATCCTGTGTCGCGCCCACGCCGATCGGAACGGTGCGGACGGCAGGCTGGCCAAAGGTGCGCTTCAGATAATCTGCGGCCAGATCGCCGGTTTCCGGATAGAGCACGATATTGAAATCGGCCTCTCCGAGCTTTGCAATATCGGCGACAGCTGCGCCCAGCGGCGCGGTGACGTTTACGTCGATGCTTAGATTGCCCAGCAAGCCGGTGATTTCAGCAATGTCATCGCGGTGACGGAAACCCAGCGCTGTTGGTCCCAGCAGATTGACCAGAGGACGGCGCGTGGCTTTGTCAGATGGTCGTCGGTCCTTATCGGCCAAATGTCGGACGATCTGGTAAAATGTTTCCGCCGCGCCCCAATGTTCCTTGCGCTGGTAGCTAGGCAGCTCAAGCGGGATTACGGGGATGGGCAGACCCATATTCTCTATCAGGCCCGCGGGATCGTCCTGGATCAGTTCGGCGGTGCATGACGCGCCGACGATCATCGCATCCGGCTTGAAGCGGCCGACAATATCGAGTGCCGCCGTCTGGAAAAGCTGCGATGTATCCTTGCCCAAATCGCGTGCCTGGAATGTCGTATAGGTGACCGGCGGGCGCTTAGCTTTCCTCTCGATCATCGTGAACAACAGGTCCGCATAGGTGTCACCCTGCGGCGAATGCAGCAGATAATGCACACCCTCCATTGCGGTTGCGACGCGCATCGCGCCGACATGGGGCGGTCCTTCATATGTCCAGACGGAAAGCTGCATCGCCTAGACCCTCAGCACATCACGGCGGCGCAGCGGCCGCGCAAACAGTTCGGCCAGATCGCCCGCCTGATCGAAACCGTGAATCGGTGAAAAGACCAGTTCGATGGCCCATTTGGTCGAACGCCCTTCGGCCTCCAGCGGATTGGCGAGGCCAAGGCCGCAGACTGTAAGGTCGGGTTTGGTGGCACGGACGCGGTCAAGCTGCCTATCGACATCCTGACCTTCGCTAAGCATGACGCCGGCAGGCAAGGCTGCGAGCTCCTGCACCATATGGGTCCGATGCAGATAAGGCGTTCCAACTTCGGTCAGCGTCATCCCAAGCTCGTTTGCCAGAAATCGTGCGAGCGGAACTTCAAGCTGCGAATCGGGCATGAAGAATATCGATCGACCCTGAAGCCGCTCGCGATGATGGGCCAAGGCGGTCGTCGCTCGCTCACGATAGGGTCGCACAACATCATCGAAATGCCTTTCATCGACTTCAAATTCCTGCGCCGCCGCGTATAGCCAGCTTGTCGTTCCTTCCACTCCGAAGGGGAACAAGGCTTCCAACCGCCTTGCGCCGCGTTCCTCCAACGCCTGTGCGGTGTCGCCGAGAAACGGTTGCGCCAGCAGGAAACTGCTATTCGAACCGATGCCGGGCAAGTCGGCAACCGCCCGCTCGGGAAGGCTCGCGACATTTGCTATGCCAAGTTCGGCAAACAACCGCCGGAACTGGTCTTCGACAATGTCCGGAAGCGAACCGACGATGATCAGATTTTTCGGCGCGTCGCCGGCCAATGTTGGCATCACGGGTACCAGTGACGCAAGGCATGCATCTTCGCCTTCAGTAAAAGTCGTTTCAATCCCGCTACCCGAATAGTTCAATATGCGGACCTGCGGCGCATGTTTCGCGCCCAGCCGCGTCGCCGCCTTGGCCCGTTCGAGCTTGGTCACTTCAGATGGGCAACTCCCTACCAGGAACAGGGTTTTGATCTCCGGGCGCCGCGCCAGCAACTGGTCGACGATCCGGTCCAGTTCCTCATTGGCATCGGCTAGCCCGGCCAGATCCCGTTCTTCCATAATGGCCGTCGCAAAACGTGGTTCAGCAAAAATCATGACGCCCGCAGCCGATTGCAGCAGATGCGCGCAGGTTCGCGACCCAACCACCAGGAAGAATGCATCCTGCATCTTGCGGTGCAACCAGATGATGCCGGTGAGCCCGCAGAAAACCTCGCGCTGTCCGCGCTCCTTCAGTACCGGTGCACAATCCTCCGCCTGGGCCAATGCTAGGGGAGCAGGCGCGTTCATGAAAGGATCGCTATCCGCGGTGGCGCTTCCAACCTTGCCATGCGTAACTTATAGAGAAACTGGCCAGCATTGATGACATAGGCCGCATAGCCTGCCAGCGCGACATGCATTCGTTCGTGCGACGAACCCCAGCCGTTGAGCAGCATCAGCAAATAGGTGCTGTGCAGTGCCAGCACGACCATGCTGAAAACGTCCTCCCAGAAAAACGACCTGGCAAACAACCATTTGCCGAACACGGCCTTTTCCCAGATCGAGCCGGTAATCATGATGGCGTACAGAACAACTGTTTTAAGGACGATCGACATATCGGCTGCCGATTGCCCATCGCCGGTGGCCAGAAACCTGAAAACAAGAAACAGGCTGACGCCGAAAACCAGGAACTGCACGGGCGCCAATATTCCCTGAACCATCGTCCAGGGCGACTCGTCGCGACGTTTCCGCTCGGCATCCGTATAAAGTGGGACAGCAACAGCAGAAGCCGCCCTGCGCGCCATGTTCACGAAATCCTCGTCCGCCTTCATATGTCTGCTTATGGACAGATCACACGCTCCCTTGCTGGAATGGTCCGAATAAACGGCGATTCCGGCCAAGTGTCAAGTTTTTTAGACGTCTAATATTTTTGACACGAGAGTGTTTGCCAAGGTGTCCAAGATGCGTTACGCTCCGAGTCGCATGAGATGACACAGGCATCCATGAGGCCGACGTTATGCCACGCCGACCAGACTACTTAGGGGAGTCTGAATATGGCCACTGTTTTTGGAATTTCCGGGCTTAAGTCCAGACTGGACGGTTGGCGCGGAAGCCGCAAAAACACACAGGCCCCGGAACTGGCGATGGCCAATCCCGGGATCAATCCATTCACCATCGTGAAACCAGCCGATGACGGGCTTGATATTTCCTTGCTGCTCGAAAATCTGGTTATTCCCAAGCTGATCGCCCACCAGCACAAGCGCGATGCTGTTATACGTGCGTCGGCATTTCCATCATCGGATCATATATCAACAAAGGCGCCGATCGACAGCGCGGACGTCGACGAATTTGCACGCATTTCGGTTAGCGACGAGGCGCACGCCCTCATGGATTTCGTTGACCAGCGCCTTGCGAACGGCAGTTCGGTAGAAGCTCTATATGTCGAGTTGCTCGCTCCTGCCGCGAGACGATTGGGCGAATATTGGGAAATGGATAGCGAGGACTTTGTCGGGGTCACCATGGGCCTTTGGCGTATTCAGGAGGTCCTGCGCGAGTTGACGACCCGCATTCCACCGAAATCGCGATCCGGCCAGGGACAGCGTTCAGCGCTTTTTTCGATGATGCCCGGCGAGCAACACAGTTTCGGCACGTTAATGGTGGCAGAATGTTTTCAGCGCGCAGGCTGGGACGCGGATGTCCTGATAGAGCCGTCGAAGTCACAACTCACCGGGAAATTTGCCAATCACCGCTACGATCTCATCGGATTGACGGTCAGTCAGGACTGTTCTACGGCAACACTCGGCAGCATGGTCAAAACGATTAAAGCTGTATCTAACAACCCGCACGTCCGCATCATGCTCGGTGGGCGCGTCATCAACGAACAACCAGAACTCGTTGACGAATGCGGTGCAGATGCAACGGCAGTCGACGCCATATCCGCCGTTGCTCTTGCTGATCGTCTGGTGCCGGTAAAATGGGAACGTTTCGAACATCTAACTTGAGGGACGGGTTCCTTCGATGAACCTAGAGACTACCAGTGGCGACCAGATTCCGTTCAGCGACCCCGAAGTCATCTTTGAAGGGTTCACGAAGGAAGATATCATCAAGCTCGCCTATTGCGCGGGAGATTTCATGCTGGCGATCGATGAGCATGAAATTATTCGCGATATCGCAGTGAATATCCGCGACCATGCCTTTGCCAACCAATGGATTGGAAGGAAATGGTCGGACACGGTGACAGTAGAGAGCAAGCCAAAAATCGCGCAACTGCTTGAAGCCGACCATCACGGCCCTAACCTATGGCGACAGGTAAATCACCTGCATGAGGGCGAAGACGTTCCGGTCAATTACAAGGTTATCAAGCCGCAGAAGAAGAACTGGCATATCGCGGTCGGCCGCGATCTGCGGGCGATTTCGGTCCTGCAGCAGCGTCTGTTGAAAACGCAACAATCGATGGAGCGCGATTATCTGCATCTTCGGCAGACAGAGACGCGATACCGTCTCTTGTTCGACAACATCTCGTATCCGGTGTTGATTGCCGACGCGGATGACCTGGACATCCAGCAAGCCAACCGGGCGTGCCACACATTGGTGAGCGCAGCACCGGGGGCGCTGGAAGGCAAATCGCTGCTCACCCTTGTTGAGGAAGGATTTCGCGACGACGTCATTGGCTATATCGGGGCGGTATCCGTCAACAGCGGTACGCCTCCTGTCAATGTCCGCCTGACCGGTCGCACCGGTTATGTCAAAATCGCCGCCTCCGCATTTCGCCAGTCGGGCAAGCAATATTGGCTGGTCAACATAGATGACGGACTGCATGCGGCACCTGGCAAGCAATCGGATCGATATATCCTCGACGTGGTCGAAAAAATGCCCGACGCATTTGTGCTGACAGATGAAAAACAGGCGATCATTGTGGCGAACAGCGCCTTTGCTGAACTTGTGCAGGCCGGTTCTGTCGAACAGCTGATCGGCGTGTCGTTGAACCGTTTTATTGGTCGCCCCGATGTCGATATCGGACTGCTCAAAAAACAACTCAAGGACTATCATAATGTCCGTAACTTCGGGTCGATCGTCAACGATTTGAACGGCGGATCCGAGCCTGTCGAAATTTCCGCCATCATGATCGAGCGCGACCAGCCATTGTTCGGCTATTCGGTACGCAGCGTCGGGCGCCGCGAACGCGACCTGCCGGAAATGACGGGCAATTATCCCCGCTCGGTCGAGCAGCTTACCGAGCTTGTCGGACGAAAGCCGCTGAAGGAAATCGTGCGCGAAAGTACCGATCTGATCGAGCGCATGTGCATCGAGGCCGCCTTGGTACACACGGCTGACAACCGTGCATCGGCTGCCGAGATATTGGGCCTCAGCCGGCAGAGCCTTTATTCCAAATTGCATCGCCACGGATTGGGCAATCTGATTGGAAAAGACTGACGTCATCTGAAATCGGGTGATCATAAGTTGGACATTTTTGGATGTCCAATTTGTTTGACACTCATTCCGCCCTGACCTACTCTGCCACCATGTCAGAGTCGGCAATTTTCCCCGATTTTGCGCGAGCACCCGCGCTTGGGGACGTCGTTGAGCTGACCAAGCCCGTGACCTGGTTTCCGCCGATGTGGGCATTCATGTGCGGGGTTGTGTCGTCCGGTGCCTCAATCGCCGACAACTGGATTTTCCTGCTCGCAGGAATTGCGCTAACCGGGCCTCTCGTGTGCGGGACCAGCCAGGTCATCAACGACTGGTGCGACCGGGAGGTTGACGCGATCAATGAACCGGGACGCCCCATTCCGTCCGGGCGGGTTCCGGACAGATGGCCAGTCTGGATCGCACTCGGTGGCTGCGCAATTTCGCTCGCTCTTGGGGTCATGCTGGGGCCCTGGGTATTGCTTGCAACATGCGCCGCACTCTTTTTTGGCTGGGCTTACAGCTCGGCACCTTTCCGCTTCAAACGCAGCGGATGGCTGGGACCACTGGTTTGTGCACTGAGCTATGAAAGCCTGTCCTGGTTCACCGGTGCCAGCGTGATGCTGGGCGGTCTGCCATCCGGGACCTTGCTTGCCATCTTGTTACTGTACGGCGTGGGAGCACATGGCATCATGACGCTCAACGATTTCAAGGCGGTCACGGGCGACCGGGCCACCGGGCTTCGTTCGCTACCGGTTGTCATGGGCGTCCGTCCGGCCGCGCTGTTTGCCTGCGCCGTCATGACGCTCGCCCAAATGGCAGTGATTGCAATTCTCATTTTGCAGGAGCTGAACCTATCAGCAGCCATAGTCGGCGCGTTCCTGACGATCCAGATCGGCCTGATGGCACGGCTGGTCGGCGATCCAGCGAAACTGGCACCCTGGTACAACGCAACGGGCATTTCTCTCTATGTTTTCGGGATGCTGGCGGCGGCACTAGGCTTGGGAGGATATTTATGAGCGAGCGGTTGTCGGCCAGGGCCGGTATTGGCTGGTTCGGCATTTTCCGTCTTGGAACCGTGCAGGCGGCGATCGGTGCGATGGTCATGCTTGCAACATCGCTGCTCAACCGGGTGATGGTCGTTGAATATGCAATCGCGGCTGCCATCCCCGCCGCGCTTGTCGCGTGGCATTACGGTGTTCAGCTCAGCCGGCCGTTATGGGGGCATAGCTCCGACCGATCGGCGATGCGGAGTCCTTGGATAATCGGCGGTATGGGACTGCTTGCCTTGGGAACGCTGGTGACGGTCGATGCGACGATCATGATGGCAGGTGGCGGTGTGTTGCCCGTGATAATCGCCGTCGTCGGTTTCACCCTGATCGGTCTCGGCGTCGGCATGTCTGGCACCGCGCTGCTCGCGCTACTGGCATCGCGCGTGATGGTCGAGCGCAAGCCCGCCGCAGCAGCAATTAGCTGGACGATGATGGTGGCCGGGATTGTCGTCTCCGCCGGCATATCGGGCGCTTGGCTCGACCCGTTTGGCGAGGCGCGACTGGCAATTGTCACTTCGGCGGTCGCTTTGGTCGCGTTTTGCATCGCGATGCTGGCTTTGCACGGGCTGGAACGCAACGGCCTGCCCGTGGCCGCAAGTTCGCATGGCAAGACAGCCGATTTTCCGGAAGTTCTGAAGGAAATCTGGCGCGACGGAAAGGCCCGGCGTTTTACCTATTTCGTCTTCATCTCGATGCTGGCTTACAGCATGCAGGATCTGATCCTCGAACCCTTTGCGGGGTTGCTGTTCAAGATGACGCCGGGTGAGTCGACCCAGTTATCAGGCATTCAGCACAGCGGCATTTTGGTCGGCATGCTGGCAACCGGCGTCGGCGGCAGCCTTTACACCAGAAAGTTCGGACAAAATCTGAAACTGTGGATAGTCCTTGGATGCTTCGGATCTGCCATCATGCTGGCAGGGCTGTCGGCCGCCGCCGTGACGGGTACAGAATGGCCGCTAAAGGCCAATGTGTTCGGACTAGGCCTCGCAAATGGCATCTTTGCTGTCGCCGCAGTCAGTGCGATGCTCAGTCTTGCGAGCGATGGAAAAGCATCGGGCGAAGGCGCGCGCATGGGCGTATGGGGAGCGGCACAGGCCGTGGCATTCGGTGCAGGCGGGCTGATCGGCGCGGTGATCGTCGATCAGTTGCGTGGTCGAATGGGCAGCGACGGCGCGGCATTTCAGGCAGTATTTGCCATAGAAGCGATGATGTTTGTAATCGCCGCTGTGGTAGCCACCGGCACCAGCCTGACCCGGTCTTCGCAAAGCGGAAAGGCAGTACGGATATGAGCAACCAACCTGAATTCGATGTGATTGTTGTCGGCGGCGGCCCTTCGGGCGCAACTGCGGCGCATGACCTGGCCACCGCCGGATACAAGGTCATGCTGCTCGACAAGGCAGGGCGGATAAAGCCCTGTGGCGGCGCGGTGCCGCCAAGATTGCTCAAGGATTTCGATATCCCGCAATCCTTGCTGGTCGCGCATGCCAGATCGGCACGGATCATAGCGCCGTCGAACAAGAAAGTCGTGATGCCTGTGGGCGACGGCTTTGTCGGTATGGTCGATCGAGATATGTTCGACGAATGGCTGCGCAATCGGGCGGCCGAAAGCGGCGCAACGCGGGTAACAGGCAAGTGCGAGGCAGTCGACGATAGCGACGAGATAGTGACCCTGTCCTACCGCGCCGACCGTCACGCCGAGCTGCAAACTGTGACCGCCCGCGCGGTTATCGGTGCGGATGGCGCTCGGTCCAAGGTCGCGGCGCAGTGCCTAAAGAATGCCAGCCGGGTGCCGTGCGTTTTTGCCTATCACGAAGTGGTGGAAGTCCCTGACGCGATCGACGCGGATTATGAGCCGAGCCGTTGCGATGTTTATTATCAAGGCCATTTGTCTCCGGATTTCTACGCCTGGATTTTCCCGCATGGCAAGCAGGCGAGTATCGGCCTCGGTAGCGCGGACAAGGGCTTTCCCTTGCGCGAAACGACGCAGGCGATGCGCGAGCAGACCGGGCTTTCCGGGTGGAAAACCATCCGTAAGGAAGGCGCGCCAATCCCGCTGAAACCGCTGAAGCGTTGGGACAATGGCCGCAATGTCCTGGTCGCGGGCGATGCCGCAGGGGTAGTCGCACCGTCATCGGGTGAGGGCATTTATTATGCGATGACGGCAGGGCGGATGAGCGCACGGGCCGTGATCGAATTCCTTGTCACCCGCGATGCGAAGGCGCTGCGGCTGGCGCGCAAATCCTTCATGAAAGAGCATGGCCGAGTGTTCTGGATATTGGGAATGATGCAGTTTTTCTGGTATCGCAACGACTGGACCCGAGAGCGTTTCGTCAAGATGTGCGAAGACCCGGACGTGCAACGCTTGACTTGGGAAGCCTATATGAACAAACAATTGGTCAGGCGCGATCCGATGGCGCATGTCCGCATCTTCTTCAAGGATCTGGGGCATCTGTTCGGGCTGAGGGCAGTCGAAAGATAATTTTGCGCATGACCAGAGCCGGATTTTTCCCGATCGTCATTGCAGGTAGTTTGGCGCTCGTGACCGCCGTCGTGGGCGGCTCGATCACCGTTCTGGATGAGTGGTATTATTCGCTTCAGCAACCCGCCTGGGCGCCGCCCGATTATATGTTCGGTGTCATCTGGACCGCGATTTTTGCGATGATTGCGGTGGCAGGTGTACTTGCCTGGGAAAAGGCACCGACCCGGCGCGATGTTGAGGTTACGCTGGGATTATTCGCGCTGAACGGCTTTCTGAATCTGGGCTGGAGCTTCCTTTTTTTCCGCCTGCAACGGCCTGATATTGCCTTTTACGAGCTTATCGCTTTGTGGCTCTCGATCCTGGTTTTGATCCTGTTTTGCGGGCGGTTCTCGAAATGGTCGTCTGTTTTACTCGTGCCCTATCTGGTTTGGGTAACGATAGCGGGCGCGCTCAATTATCAAGTGCTGCAGCTCAACGGCCCCTTCGGTTGATGGACGAATTTTTCGCCAGCGGTCGCGCGGTCGATGTCGTGCTGGCGGTGTTGGTGGTCGAGGCGATGTGGCTGAGGTTTCGCGGCAATGCGTGGATCGATATTATTCCTGCTTTGCTGCCTGCCGTTTTGATGATGATCGCTCTGCGCGCCGCCCTTACCGAAATGCCATGGCCATTTGTTTCGATCCCGCTGGTGCTAGCCTTTCCGGTACATCTTTATGACCTTAAGCGGCGAAGGAGTTAAAAGAGCCGGAGAGACAGAGAGAGGCTTTGCCGGCTTGAAGCGTGGAGGCTCCGTCCGCCTGCACAAGCAGCAACAAAAAACCCGGCCAAAACGGCCGGGTTCCTTGATAACCGGTATCATGCGCCTCTAATATTCAGGTGCATATCCATGTTCGATGGCCCAGAGATACCAGTTGTCGACAACCGTGCCGGTGAGCAATATGCCGATGCCACCGGTCAATGTGCAAAGCACCGCGAACCACCATGCCCAGCGGTGGATCGATTCCATTGTGGCATTAAAGCCCATCGTCCATCTCCAGAACAAAGCTGCGCGTTCGGAGGCGGTGCCGCGATCGGTAATCTGTTCCAGCTCGCGCTCCCCGCCATAACGACCAACCGCCAATATGGTCGCCCCGTGCATGGCGAACAGCAGGGCCGATCCGTAGAGGAAGGCAATCGAGAGCGCGTGGAACGGGTTGTAGAACAGATTCCCATATTGCAGGGAAAAGTTGTTCGTCCATTCAAGATGCGGAAAAATGCCGAAAGGTACCGCCTCGGCCCAGCTGTCCATGAAGAACGGGCGGATGAAGCCGAGCACCAGATAGAGCCAGATGGCCGAGGCAAATGCCCAGGACACATGCGTCCCCATGCCCAGCGCCCGTGCCCGCCTGAAACCCCTGATCCACCAGAGCAGAATCGACGTGGTCAGGCAGAAACCGGCCAATATCCACCAGCCGCCTTGTGCCAATGGCACAAAAGGTGTCCAGCCATGTTCAGGGCCGGGAGGATAAAGGCCGAGCCAGAAAAACTGACGGACAAATTCAAGCGGATCCCAGTTGACCGAGGCAAGCATATTTAGCCCGATAATCTCTATCGCGGCAAAGCCGAACATCAGCGATGCGATGCCGAGCCAGCCGAGATAGATCGGACCGATCTGGGCCTGACCGAATTTGCCCATCCAGTAGCTCCAACCGGTCAGGGTGGAGCGCGGGTCGTTGCTGCCTTTCATCGGCATCCCCATTTCGGGGGAATGCACAAGCTGCACCTGGGTGAAAATGTTTTGATAGCGTGCCATTTGTTATCCCCTCATCACGACCAGATCGGTATGTTGCGCCACCATTCCCACCATTCAGGCCAGCCGCCCGCATAAAGCGGTCCGGCGATGATGATGCAAACTGCGCTCCAGAAACCTGCATTAAGCGCAAGGAACAACCCGAGCCGGTGAATACCGATCGTGCCGACCGAATAGCCGATGAAATCGCGGAAGAATGTGTCTTCATATTCGGGTGTCTTGACCGTCTCACCCTTTTTCGGGTTGACCGCCGACAGGATCAGAGCGCCGTGCAATGCCAGTGCAAAGCAGGTGGTAAAGAAGAACGACACCGCAATCATGTGCGCCGGGTTGTAGTGGAAGTTCACATACTGATATCCCGTGTTAGAAACCCAGTCTAAATGACTGAATATCCCGTAAGGGAAACCATAGCCCCATGCGCCCATCAGGAACGGGCGGAAGATAACGAGCGTTACATAGGCCAGAATTGCGAAGCCGAAGGCAATGGGCACATGATAGCCCATCCCCAGCTTTCGACAGATTTCCACCTCTCTAAGCGCCCAGGATATGAAGGAAGCGGTCGCGCACATCGTGATGATCTGCCAGAACCCGCCCTCCTTCAACGGTGCAAGTCCGAGACCATATTTGATATCGGGTGGATTGATCGAGATCAGCCATGGATTCCACGTTGGCCCGAGTGAGGCGGCGTAGAAAATCAACGCGGTTCCCAATATCGCCGTTATCGCCGATATGACGCCGAAGAAACCGACGTAAAACGGTCCGATCCAGAAATCGAATAGGTCTCCGCCGATCAGCGTCCCTCCCCGGACACGATATTTTCTTTCAAAGCTTAACAGCGACATAGCACGTCCCCTACTGCCACGGGCAGATTCTTGGTCTTACTGCCGCAAGGGCAGACCTCCGGAGCCTGTCCGCCATGACGGCGGGCAACCCTTTTTATGTCTTGTCCCCCTGGAGAGGTCCGTGGACGAGCGCCACGAACCTCATTTGGGGCTTGGTTCAGGTCAGCTTGCCGGCGTAGCTGCCGCGTCGGCGGCCGGAGCCGCAGCCGGAGCTGCAACCGGTGCCGCTACTGCCGCAGCCGGTGCCACTGCCGGTCCCTCGATCCAGTTGAAGCGATCAGTGCTCAACAGGATGAAATGGATCAGCAAAGCCAGAACGAACAGGAAAATTGCCAGAGCAACCAGCGTCCTGCGCGGATCGAAGATTAACCAGAGTCTCCACATGATACCGCCTCCTTATCCTAGAAATGTCATGATGGTTGCGCTTGCGAGGCTCACGGTGTCTTCCAGCATGGCATAGCCATTCACGCTTGGAAGCCATGGCCGCCAGCTCCACACCAGGATATGCGCCACAATGGCGATAATGGTGAAAATGATGAAGCTGCTCACAAACATCTTGTGAAATTCTTTGGCTTCTTCCGGGGTCAGATACGCCCCCGGGCCAAAGCGTTCGTTATCGCTCATATTCCCTTCTCCATATTAGCCCCAATTGAACTGCGTAATGCACCTCTTCCGGGCGGTTGCCTTGCAGCACCCTCTGCTGCCAAGGTTACTGACATCCGCTTTGCAACGGACGAATGGGTGGAGCGGCTCATGCGCCTGCCCCTTCTAATAACGAGGCCGCCAGACGGTCGGCGGAAACATGGTCCTCGCCTGCACGCCGCGCACTGCTCTCGGCGGCATCGCGCAAATTCTTGGCGGCGGAAATGCGGACCAGAACGGGTTGCGCCTCGACAATGGCGTCCAGCTTGGTTTTGGCATCGCGGTCCCAGCGCAAGGTGGCTTCGCGGCGGGCGGGGGTTGCTGCGCCGGCATCCATTTGCGTCGACAGCGGCAATATGTGGAAAAGCGCATCGAAAAGCGCGTTGCACACCTCCTGCACGAGATAGGTCGCGCCCGAATAGCCCATATAGGGGGTTCCGGTGTGACGGCGGATGGCAGCGCCGGGGAAGCTGGCGGGGATAAAAATGCCGCGTGCGCCCGTCTCGGCCATATACATGCGCTCATTGTAGCTGCCGAAAATCACCAGCGGCGGGTTGGTTGCAATCATCTCGCGGACAGTATGATTGTCTGTTTTTACGCCAGCCGTCCGGCCGACCGCAAAGTTGCATGGCAGCCCCATATCCTCCTCCAGAAAATTGCGGATACCGCGGGCATAGGTTTCGTTGGCGACAATGCCGAAGCTGGCGGTGCCGAAGAAATCCTGCGTCACCGAGCGCCACAGATCCCAGAGCGGTTTGATCGTGCTGTGCTTTTCCTTTTCGATGAACGGCTCTGGATCGAGACCGGCCAGCTCGCCGAGCTGGCGCAGAAATCTGGTGGTGGAATCGAGCCCTATCGGTGCCTGCAAATAGGGACGGTCAAGCATCTCGCACAAATTGCGTCCGAATTCGCGGTACATGCAGATGTTGACCGACGCGTGCGCGAGCTTGTGGATATCGGCAAGATGGCTGCCCAATGGGAATACCATATTGACCTCAGCCCCGATGCCTTCGATCAGGCGCCGGATTTCCGCCAAGTCGGACGGCATGTTGAACATGCCATAGGACGGGCCGATGATGTTGACCTTGGGCTTCTCGCCTTCCTTCAAAATCGACGGTGCGTGCACCTTCTTCGGGCCGAACTCGGTCCATAGCCAGGACAATGCACGATCCTCGGACTGCCACTGATCCTCGTCAATCGTCCGCGGCAGGAAACGTTTGATATTGGTGCCTTCGGGCGTGACGCCGCCGCCGATCATCTCGGCGATAGAGCCGGTAACCACAACAGCAGGCAGGTCCGGATCGAGCGACTTCCAGGCGCGTTTCATGGCGGCTTCGGTGCCGGTCTTGCCGAGCTCTTCTTCGCCCAGTCCGGTTACGACGATCGGAAGTTCGTGCGGCGGCAGGCCGTCGGTATAGTGCAAGACCGATGGCACCGGCCGATTCTCGCAACCGACAGGTCCGTCGATAATGACCTGCAGGCCCTTGACCGCCGTGAACGCATAAACCGCGCCCCAATATCCGCCTGCCCGGTCATGATCGAGGATCAGGGTCATGAGCCTATGGCCTCCGCCGCCTTTGCCAAAAGCGCGTTCTGCGCGGCATATTTAGCTTTGAACTTCGGCTGATCGACGGGCGTATCCTCCCAGACACCGGCGGTAAAACCTGTGCCGACGCCTTCGAAAAATTCCTGCATCCTGTCAAAGCGGACCTTGTTGCCGATGGCGCCGTTGACAACCTGCGCGAGGCTTCCCGCGCCTGCCGGCCCCATCAGCGGCCGCGCAGAGATCAGGTTGGTGAAATAGAGCGCCGGTATCGCCTTAGCCTTGGCGTGCTGGACGACGGGCGTGGTGCCGATGGCAAGATCGGGGCCGAACTCCTCAACCGCCGCAATATCGGCCTCCAGGCTGGCGCGGTAATTGACGCGCACGCCCTTGGCTTCAAGCCATTCGCGGTCGGGGTCAGACCATTTTGTTTTCGGGCATGCTGTGCCAACATAGGGCACGTCCGCACCACTTTCGATGAGCAGGCGCGCGACCAGCAGTTCAGAGCCTTCATAGCCTGAAACGGTAATCCGCCCCTTGACCGGTTTTGCCTTGAGCGCGCCGTCAATAGCAGGCAGCACCGCGTTTTGCGCCGCCGCAATCCGGTCGGCACTCGCGCCGGTTGCGTCGCCTACGGCCTTCAACCAGGCGGCCGTACCGTCGCGACCGACAGGAGCGGAGCCGACAACCTTGCGCCCCGCTGCTTCAAATTCACGAATGCTGGCGGTGTAGAATGGATGGATCGCCGCAACCACCGCGCCGTCAAGCGCCGCATAAAGCTCGCGCCATTCGCGGGTTGGCACGACGGGCCCCGCTGCCAGCCCCAATGGCTCCAGCATATGGCCGATGCCCATCGGATCGGCGGGGAACATCTCACCCAGCAATGGCACCGTCGGTCTGTCGGCCAGGGCTGACGGCGCCGCGACCGGCCCCTGCTCTGCCTCCAACCGCGCATATTGCAGCATGGCTCCAGCGAGAACATCTTTGGCTTCGGCATGGGTTGGAATGCCGAAGCCCGGCACGTCGATGCCGATCACACGGACACCATTGATCGAGTCGGGCAAGAGCCGCAATGGCACCCCGCTCGCAGTCGGCACACACAGGTTTGTGACGACGATGGTGTCATATTTTTCAGGGTCGGCCATCTGTTCGACAGCTTCCTTGATATCTTCGAACAATTTGCCGGTGACAAGCGTTTCCGAACTGAACGGGACATAGCCGACACTGCGGCGTGCGCCGTAGAAATGGCTCGTGAAGGTAAGGCCATAGACGCAACAGGCCGAACCAGAGAGGATCGTCGCGGTGCGCCGCATTCTCAGGCCGACGCGAAGCGAACCGAATGCCGGGCACATCGATTGCGGCTGATCATGCGGGCCGACCGGATAGTCGGCGGCATATTGGTCGAGAATTTCGATCTTGCCTGCCTTTTTCGCGGCATCGCGCATCGTGTCTTTGGACGAACACCCGCCATCGCCAGCGAGGTCGATGCGATCACGCGCACGGTCCTCGGTTGGCAGGGCGGTCGTTTCAGTCACGCATCACACCTCATCGTAAATCACCTCGAGCGAAGGTTTCGTCTCGTAAGTACCGCCGCGCATATCGGCCTGGGTTGCAGGATAGAGCGTGAAATCGGCTCCGGTTATGTCCGCACTGAACAGACCAAGCAGCCCGTCCTGATCGAGCGGCGCCGGGCGCAGCGGCGGCGCCTCTGCAACATTGATCGCCAGTTGCTCGAACAGGCTCGCCCATTGTCCGCCAGGCTTGCCGATAATTTGGTAGTTGGCCGACTTCTTGCGAATATCTTCGTTGGCGGGAATGGCTGTCAGCACCGGAATCCCTACTGCTTCCGCGAATGCATTGGCCTCGCCTGTGCCATCATCCTTGTTGAGAATCATGCCCGCGACGCCGACATTGCCGCCCATCTTGCGAAAATATTCGACCGCCTTGCAGACATTGTTCGCGACATAGAGCGACTGGAGATCGTTCGAGGCGACGACAATAACCTTCTGGCACATGTCGCGCGCAATCGGCAGGCCGAACCCGCCACAGACCACATCGCCGAGGAAATCGAGCAGGACATAGTCGAAGCCCCATTCGTGGAAGCCCAGTTTCTCCAGTGTCTCGAAGCCGTGGATGATCCCGCGCCCGCCGCAGCCACGGCCGACTTCAGGCCCGCCCAGTTCCATCGCGAAGACACCGTCGCGCTGGAAACAGACATCCTCGATGCCGACTTCTTCACCCGCCAGCTTCTTGGCCGAGGAAGTTTCGATAATCGTCGGAGTCGATTTTCCACCAAAGAGCAAGCTGGTGGTGTCGCTCTTGGGATCGCAGCCGATTAGCAATACCCGCTTGCCCTGCTGCGCCATCATGTAAGACAAGTTGGCGAGCGCGAAGCTTTTACCCGACCCCCCCTTGCCGTAAATCGCGATGATCTGCGTTTCTCGCTTCACTTCGCCAGTGGGCACGGGATCGGGTTCGATTGCTGCCTCCTGACGGAGGGCATCTATGTCGAGCATAGTCATTCGCAGTCTCTCCAATCGAGAACCATTTTCAGACAATCCGGGTTTTCAAAGGCTTTTGGATAGGCGCGTGCGGCCGCACTCGCCGGTTCGATGTCGGAAATCAGCCCGGACAGGTCGAGCGCGCCCGTTTCGATAAGCGCATGTACCGACTGCAGGTCTTCAGGCTGCCATTCGGCGGCGATGCGGATCCGTGCCTCGCGCTGAAAAGCAGGCGGAAAGGCAAAACTTACGGCCTCGCTGTAGAAACCCGCGAGCACGAGTTCGCCGCCCTTGGCCAGCCGACCGATGAAAGTGTTCAGTGATGAGGCATCTCCGCTGACATCGTAGATGTGCCTGTAATCGTGGCGATCATCGTCGTCGGGATGGACGACCTTATAGCCGCTCGCGCCGCCCTTCCGCGCAACGCTGGTCTCCCACACCACCGGTGCAGGTACACCTGCAGCAACGGTCAGCCGCGCCAAAAGGCGCCCTAATATCCCGTGGCCAATAACGAGTTGGGGCGGTTCGCCATGACAAATGGCATGGAGCGCGGTCGCCGCCAACGCATAGAGGATGCCCTGCTCCGCCAATTTTTCTCCGACGGGCATGGCGCGGGCCGATGGGACGACGACCCGACGCGATGCACCGCCGAAAAGCCCACGCGCATTCTGGTAACAGTTTGCACCGGGGACGAACACCCATTCGCCGACCCGTGCCCGATGGTCGGCACCGGCGTCGATTATGCGTCCGACCGATTCGTAGCCGGGAACCAGCGGATATCCCATGCCTGGAAAGCTCGGCATCTGTCCGGTCCAAAGGAGCTTTTCGGTGCCGGTACTTATTCCGCTATAATGGATTTCGACCACCACGTCGCCCGGCTCAACGGCCTTCAATGCGGTCTTGCGCATTTCCAAACGACCCGGAGCGTCGAATATGACTGCTGGACTAAACAAGCGTCCACGTCCTCCTCTCGGTCTCCTGATCCGCCATGCAGATAGAGACTCTATAAGATGTCAGATTATCGGAACACTTTTAAATGTCAAATTATTTGGACAGTTCGTGTGTCAGCTTGTTGCGACTATGGCATCGGCAATAACCGGCAGGTCGGTTTTCACCTGTCTCGCGCCGGAAAACCCAGCACTCTGCAGCATTGAACGAAGCTCAAATGCGGTTCTCGGTCGCCCAGACCCCATCGCCCACAAATATAGACCGAAATAGCCATCACCCATACGTTCGGCGGAAACGGCGCCTGCCATCGGTTCGATAATGAGCAGACGTCCATTTGGTGGCAGAGCCTTACGAATCTTGACCAACAGTGCCTGCACCACATCGTCGTCATGGTCGTGGACGATGCGGGTCAGCGTGATAAGATCATAGCCTGTCGGAATGTCCATATCCCGAAAGCTGCCAGGATGAAGGGTTGCCATGGAGGCGTCCGCGCCTTTCAACACCTCGGGAAGATCGAATATCCCGAACGCCAATCGAGGCGCCACCGATGAGACAGCGCTTACGAATGCGCCTGTGCCACCGCCAATGTCGAGCATTTTGCGATGCCGGGAAAAGTCATAGGAGTCGATGATCTGCTGCGCCACCATCGGCTGCGTCGCGGCCATCAGCGCTGAATAGGTTTGATGACCACCGCTCGCCTTTTGGCGCGAGGCATAGCTCCAGAAGGCGGACAGCATCGTTTCCTCGCGCCGACCACTGCCGAGCAAGGCCAGCGGATCCGCCAGATCCTGATACAGCAACCGGTGATGGCGGATCATAGCCATCGCGCCACTGTTAGGTGACAAAGCCGCGCCCTGTTCGCCGAGCGTCCAAAGCCCGGCTTGCGGCGACTCGACAAGCTCCAGCGCCCGAGCGGCACGGAGCAGTCTGTCCGCGGCGTCAGGCTCAAAGCCAAGAAATGCTACGACATCGTCGAAGCTGTGAAGCCGACCTGTCAGATATTCGATCAGGCCCGATTCAACCATTGCAACCAGGATTTGCGAATAGACAAAACCCGCCACAAGGTCGAACTGTGCGGCTGCGCGACGACGAGCTATACCCCGGATAAACGGGGTCCGCGAGGCCCATCGCTGAAACCGTGCACTCCCCAGCAACGCATTGCGCCGCATGACCCAGCGGGTCCGCCATGTCAGCTTGTCGATATCAGTGGACATATTTATTTGTCCATTTGATTGGACTTCTGATAGCCTGCGGTCAATCGAAACTGCGTTCCCCAGGAGCACGGGTCATGGAACAGGAGGGCCAGACGGTCGTAATAGGTGCCGGAATCGGCGGCCTGACCTGCGCACTCTCGCTCGCCGCGCGGGGCAAAAAAGTGATTGTTGTCGACAAGGAAGCTGGTCCGGGCGGCAAGGCGCGGCAGCTCGATGTGGATGGTGCCCTTATCGATGCCGGACCCACGGTGTTTACCATGCGCTCCGTTTTCGATTCGCTTTTTGCCGAAGCGGGGGCGGATATCGACGACCATTTGAAGCTCCACAAAGCCGACCTGCTGGCGCGGCACGCATGGGATAGCGAGCAGCGACTCGATCTATATGCCGATTTCGAACGAAGTTGCGGCGCGGTGGGCGCTTTCGCTGGAGTAAAAGCCGAACGTGGTTTTCGCACTTTTTCGAAAGAAGCCAAGCGGATCTTCGATATTCTCGACAAGCCGTTCCTGCGCGACTCGAAATGTTATCCGCCTGAATTGATGTGGCGGATCGGACTGTGGCGGGTGAAGGCGCTGATCGACATCCGGCCCTATGAAAGCCTGTGGAAAGTGCTCAAGGAGCATTTCGACGACCCGCGGCTGCTTCAATTGTTCGGCCGTTACACCACCTATTGCGGATCGTCGCCTTTCCAGACACCCGCCACGCTGATGCTGATATCGCATGTCGAGCAGCAGGGCGTGTGGGCGATCGATGGCGGGATGAGCGCCCTGGTCGCTGCGCTCGAAAAACTCGCACGGCGAAAAGGCGTGGTATTCCATTACGGCCAGCCGGTAACCGGCATCTCGCAGAAAGACCGGCGCGTGACCGGGGTCGATCTGGCCGATGGCAACCACCTGCCCGCGAGCCAGGTCGTATTCAACGGCGACCCGGCGGCGCTTGCCGAAGGTTTGCTCGGAAGCGGGGTCACAGCAGCGACGCGGCGGGTGCCGGAAAAGGCCCGGTCGCTGTCGGCGATGGTGTGGCTGGCCAAAACGCAAAGCAACGGATTCGAACTCGATCATCACAATGTCTTTTTCGGCCCTGATTATCAGGGCGAGTTTCGCGACATTGCCAACGGCACGCCGCCAGCCCAGCCCACGGCCTATGTCTGCGCGCTCGACCGCGCAAACGGGCAGCCAGCGGGTCCGGAGCGCCTGCAGATCATCGTCAATGCACCTGACAATGGCGACCGCAAAATCTATTCTGAGAGGGAGAAGGCGCAATGCACGGCGAACATGCTGGAACGCTTGAGGAGATGCGGGCTGGAACTGGACTCGCCCTTGATACACCGGCTGGTGACGCCGAACGATTTCGCGACACTCTTCCCGGCGACGGGTGGAGCCCTTTATGGACGGGCCTCGCACGGGTGGGCGGCAAGCTTCCTCCGGCCCGGCAGCCGGACAGCGATCCGTGGGCTTTACTTGGCGGGCGGAGCGACGCATCCTGGCGCGGGCGTGCCGATGGCCGCCTTGTCGGGGAGACTGGCGAGCGAAGCCGTGCTGGCCGACCTCGGTTCGACGCGACGGTATCACCGCAAGGCTATCGCTGGTGGTATGTCGACGCGCTCAGCGATGACGGAAGCTGCGGGCTGACCATCATCGGCTTTATCGGCAGCGTCTTTTCACCCTATTACAAGAAGTCCGGGCGCAACATGCCGCTCGACCATAGCTGCCTGAACATCGCTTTGTACGGCAAGGGTGCGCGATGGGTGATGACCGAGCGCGGCGCTCACGATACCCGGGCGGAGCGCAATGCCTTGCAGATAGGCCCGAGCGCCATGCGCTGGGAGCGCGACCGGCTGATCATCGACATCGAAGAACGCGACATCCGCCTTGGCATCCCGTGGCGGCGGCGGGTGAAGGGGCAGATCGTCCTGCACCCCGAAATGTTCAATGAAAAAGGCTTCAAGCTCGACCCTGTCGGTCGCCACCATTGGCAGGCAATCGCGCCCCGCGCGCGAATCGAGGTGAGGATGGAACGACCCGACATCGGGTGGACCGGCAGCGGCTATCTCGACAGCAATCATGGCAGCGAGCCGATAGAATGCGGTTTTCAAAGCTGGCATTGGAGCCGCGCGCATGTCGGCAAAGAGGTTGCCGTGATCTACGAAGGCAAGCGCCGCGACGGTAGCCATTTCGGTAGTGCGCTGCGCTTCGGTTCGGACGGTGTACCGCATGAGGAGGAGTTGCCACTGGTCGCGCCCCTGCCCCGCACATGGTGGATGATGGCGCGCCAGACCAGAGCTGACCGGGGCTGCGCCTCTGTGATCAAGACGTGGGAAGATTCGCCCTTTTACGCCCGGACGGCACTGACCGCACGCCTATGGGGTGAACCGGTAGTGGCGATACAGGAAAGCATCTCTCTGGACCGTCTCGTCAACCCGGTGGTGCAGTTCATGCTGCCATATAAAATGCCTAGGGAGACGTAACGCGGAGCTTGGAAACTTACACTAAGTTCACACCTAAACGGCAAGGAAAGCAGGCCTTTGTCGCTTCAGACAAATGTGCATCTTGGCTGGTTGCATGCCCTTACAGCCTCTGGGCGAATAGCGATGTCGGGCGCGAATCTGACACGGCAAATCCTACATTGCAAGCCGCACATCCAGGCACGACCACATCAACCCTTTTCACGTTACGCCCCCCCAATCAGCCCTCATCAGACGCGGTCTTCTTTGCCGCCTTCTCCTTATCCTTCGCGATCTCCCGGTTAACCGACCATAATTGCCAGAAGCCGAGCCCCAACGCGATCGCGCCGGAGACCACGATCTCTATCCAGCCGAAATTATCGAGCGGCGCGCTGTCCATTTCGTTTCTCCTCTCAGGCCAATTTAGGCGGCGACGCTTCGATTGGCAAATTCGGCTATAATCTGTGCCGCCTGTTGCGGATCTTCCTCATGCGCCAGATGGCCTAGCCCTGCCATCTCTCTTGTTTCGCAGGACGGGATGAGAGCTGCGGCAGCCTGCACTGCCGATGTCGGAATTGCGCTGTCCCTTTCGGCATGGACCAGGAGCACGGGCACTTTCAGTTCGCCCAATCGGTCGCGTAAAGCTTCGAGATCCCAGTTCGCCATCATCCGGATCGCGCCGTCGCAATGGCCCGATTTGCCGAACAGTCGCGTATAATATTTCTCGCCCGCAGCATCGATCTTCGATCCTGTCGAACGTGCCAGGAATTTCGCGGTCTGGCCCGGTGCCTGCGCCATTCGGGAGAAGATGATCGCCACAAAAGGGTTAGTGAACAGCATCTTGGCAAGGCTCGGGAATATCTTTGCGGCAAGACCGGGAAAAGGCGTCAGCGCCGGAGTGAAACCCATCAGCGGCGCTTGCCACCTACGGTCGAGCAAAAGTTGCGCGCCGATAGCGACGCCCGCGCTGTGGCCGACGATCAGGTCCGGCCTGAGCTCGAGTTTTTCGAGCAGAGCCGCCACCGATGCCGCCATGCCATCAAGTGTCGGTCGTCGCCCTGTCCCTTTGGTAAAGCCGTGGCCGGGAAGGTCCATGGCGACAAGGCGGTAACATCTGGCCAGCATCGGCATCAGGTCGCGCCAGCTGTGCGTCGCCGCGCTGGTGCCATGGAGAAGGAGGCAGACTGGGGCATTCGTGGCTTTTGTCCCCATCATCTGCACATGCCATTCATAACCCGCTGCACGTACAAAGCTGCTCGCCTCGCGGTTCGGCCAGTCGTTACCGTCGGTCGCCCAGTCGGGATAGCGGCTCACAGATTTTCGATGGCGGCCACCATCGCCGCGCTCTGGGCCTGCGGGAGAGGGAGATACCGTCCACCCAGCGCATCGGCCAGCTCAGCTGCCTCAGCACGCGGCCGGGGCGAGATGTCGATGACAATGCTGGCAAGGCCCTGGGCCGCAAACCCCTGTGCCGCACCAATGGCTTCGACGGCAGCCGCATCGCGATTTGCGCTGCCATCCAGAGCCACATTGCCCTTGCCGTCGGTCAGCACAGCAACGGTCGGTGTCTGCCCCCGCTTTAACGCGGCCTCCGCCAGTTGCCTTGCGGCAAGCAAGCCTGCCGCCAAGGGCGTGCCCCCTCCACCCGGCAGCGCAGCAAGCGCACGCCGAGCGCGGGTCAGTGATCGTGTTGGCGGCAACAGAATCTCCGCCCCCGCTTGCCGGAACGCGATCAGCGCGACCTGGCTGCGCTTCACATAGGCCTGCGCCAGCATCATTTCGACCGCACCCTTGGCTTCCGCCAGACGTGACAATGCCGACGAGCCCGAGGCATCGACCGCAAAGATTGTCAAGCTTTCACGGCGCTGTTCATAATGCCGGATGCGCAAGTCGGATTTTCGGATGTGGATTTTGCGACGGTCGTCGGCACGTGTCGCACGCCGCCGGATATTCTGCCAGGGCGCGGCGGCGCGCAAACTGTCGATCAGCGCCAGCTTCCTACCATGCCCCGGTACGCCCCGCCGCGCTCCCATGGGTCGCCCGCGCAGCGCGGATTTCTGTTTTTGCCCCACGCGCCCCACTTGCCCCTTGCCGCCGCGCAGCGCCCTGCCCTCTATCTGATCGAGAATATGTCGGGGGATTGCCGCAGCGGCTGCTTCCAGCAGGATGTCGTCCAGGTCGATATCCTCAATCTTGCGGCTGTCATTGCCCTCATCTGCTTCATTGTCTTGCGGCGGGCTATCCGCCGGCTCCGGCGGCGGCGCTTCCATCTGCGGAATCTGCGTCGCGCGAGGCGCGAGCACCAGCCGGACAGCAGCTTCCAGATCGTCATCTCCAGCAACCTTGCGGCCGTGTAGCGCGGCGTGTGCGCGCGCGGCGGCGTGCGCAAAGTTCAGCGCGCGCACGGATGCTATCCCGAGCGCAGCTGCGGTTACAGCAATGGATTGAAGCCGGCTGTTGTCCAGCCGATCTACCTTGGCCAGTTTCTTTGCTTTCGGCCAATCACGGACGCATGACTCTCGCAGTAGAGAAATATCGCAACAAAATGCCACACGCTCGGTCAAGACCGCAGGCGGCACTTCGTCTGGCTCGTGCCCGTCATCGAGCAGAATCGCCGCCAAATCGCCTCTGTCGATAGCCTGTGCAATATGGGCCGCGACATTGGCCGCAACACGCTCTGCCATCGGCAGGATGATCACGCCGCCCGCGGCACTGTCGAGCAGCCCGGCGCGCACGACGCCCTGTCCAGCAGCGAGCGTCGCCGCCAGGTCGAGGCCGCCGAGCCGACGCTCGGCATCGACATTGGGCGGAATTTTCACGACCGGTCCGTTTTTGCCTATTGCAGCCGTTGCGAAGGCGACCATCTCGTCGCGCACGGGTCCTTGGCCACGAAGCACGATGCCACCAAACAGCGCAGGATTGCGAACCAGAAGGTGGAAAGCAAGCGCCGCGTCGTCGATGACGGCGGCTTCGCTCACCCGAACAATTCCTCCAGCGCGCGCTCGATCCGGGTCGTCGAACCGGTTTCATCAAGTATATTGCGGCGCAAGCGGTGGCGCAGCGCGAGGGGTGCGATTTTCTTGAGATGCTTGCGCGTGACCTGCTTTTTTCCATCGAGCGCCGCCAGCGCGCGGCTCCCGCGCATCAGGGTCAACTCGCCGCGAAGACCGTCGGCGCCAACGGCCTTGCACAAGCTCGCCATGTCCTCAAGGATGGATTCGGGCGTTTCGACTTTGGGCAAGGCGGCCTTTGCCTTTGCGATACGCTTCAATACCTTGCCGTCTTCATCTGCCCATGCTGCGGCGAAACCCCGACCATCGCGCTCATTTTCGTCGCAGCGTTTCATGATCTCCACACGGTCGGCAATATCCTCTGGCGTGCGCACCTCAACCGACAGACCGAAGCGGTCGAGCAGTTGCGGGCGGAGTTCGCCTTCCTCCGGGTTGCCGCTGCCAATCAATACAAAGCGCGCCGGATGGCGGATCGAAAGGCCATCGCGCTCCACCAGATTTTCGCCCGATGCCGCGACATCAAGCAGCAGGTCGACAACATGATCCTCCAGCAGGTTGATCTCATCGATATAGAGAAAGCCGCGATGTGCCTTTGCAAGCAAACCTGGCTCGAAATGCTTTTCGCCGGCGCCCAGCGCGCGTTCCAGATCGAGTGTCCCGAGTACGCGATCCTCGGTAGAACCCAACGGCAGATCGACAAAAGGAACGGGCGCCTTAACCGCTTTGATCTTTTGACCGGGCACATAATCCGGACTGGCATCGATCTGCTCAGGCGCGCTGTTGAACCGGCACCCTTCGACGACCATTATCGGAGGCAAAGTCGCGGCCAGCGCGCGGGCGGCCGTAGACTTCCCCGTTCCGCGATCCCCGAAAATCATCACCCCGCCGATACGCGCATCGACCGCCGCGATCAGCAGCGCCTGCTTCATTTCGTCCTGTCCGACAATCGCGCTGAAAGGAAAGCTGCCCATCGCACTTAGCTAACACACAAAAACGCGACGGCAAGATGTTGTATTCAAAGCGCAGCTTGTGGGTTGACGCGATGACAGGTTTCGCCGCATGCGCGGCCCATGCGTTTCTTCTCCGACAATGCCGCACCGGTGCATCCCAAGATCATGCAGGCGATCGCCGACGCGAACCATATCGACACCGCTTATGACGGCGATCGCTGGAGCACGCAGCTCGATGCGCGTTTTGGCGAACTGTTCGGCTGCGAGGTCGCGGTGCTGTGGGTTGCCACCGGAACTGCCGCCAATTGCCTTGCGCTGACATCTTTATGCCAGCCACATCAGGGAATCATCTGCAACCGTGAGGCGCATATCGAGGTCGACGAATGCGGCGCGCCCGGTTTCTACACCGGCGGCGCGAAGCTGATGCTGGTCGGCGGCGACGGGGCAAAGGTCGCGCCCGGCACCGTGAACGAGCTGCTCGGCACCATTCGCGACGATGTGCATCAGGTTCAGGCGGCGGCGCTATCGATTACCAACGCGACCGAATATGGGCTGGTTTACTCTCCTGAGGAGGTGTCTGCCCTTTCCGCGCTGTGTCGCCAGCGCGGGCTTGGCCTGCACATGGATGGCGCGCGCTTTGCCAATGCGGTTGCCTCGGTCGAACGCCATCCGGCAGACATCACAGTGCGGGCCGGCGTCGATGTGCTGAGTTTCGGCTTTGCCAAAAATGGCGGCATGGGTGCGGAGGCTTTGGTCTATTTCGACCCCGCCCTTGCCGACGCCGCGCGCTATCGTCGTAAACGCGCAGGGCATCTCCAGTCCAAGGGGCGGTTTCTGGCAGCGCAATTGCTGGCGATGCTGGAGGGCGATCTGTGGCTGGAGAATGCGCGTGCGGCCAATTCGGCGGCGCAGATTATCGCAACAGCCGCTGCCGAAAGACTGTTATATCCCGTTCAGGCAAACGAGATTTTTATCCGCCTGACAGCAGCAGAGGCCGCAACATTGCGCGCGAGCGGCTTTGACTTTTACGATTGGGGCGACGGCGCAGCCCGTCTCGTCACAAGCTGGCATCATGCCGAAGCAGACGTAGCACCGCTGGCCCGGGCGATAGACTCATTGTGAACCACATCAATGCCGATTTGACCCCTGAACCGGGTCTGCTTGCCCCGCGCGTGCTGGTCCCCTTCCTGGTCGTATCGCTTATCTGGGGATCGACCTGGCTGGTTATTCGCGATCAGCTGGCCGTGGTCCCGGCTGGCTGGTCGGTGACCTACCGCTTTGCGATTGCGGCAATCGGAATGTTCCTGCTGACTGCATTCATGCGGCAACCGCTGAAGATCGACCGGCAGATGATGCTGTGGACGATGTTGCTGGGCCTGCTGCAATTCTCGCTCAACTTCAACTTCGTCTATGCTGCGGAGCATCATATTACATCAGGACTGGTGGCGGTGGTATTCGCTCTCCTCATCGTGCCCAATGCGATCCTTGGCAAATGGTGGCTTGGAAGACCGATTGGCGGCGGGTTTATTGCGGGTTCGGCCATCGCAGCCATCGGGGTTGCCTGTCTGATGTTGCGCGAATACCGCGTGGCGCCGGTGGGGGGTACGGAAGTGCTGATCGGCCTCGGCCTGACATTTTGCGGCGTCATCAGCGCATCGGTGTCCAACGTCCTTCAGGTCGTACCGAAGGTCGCGCGTTTCCCGACTGTCACCATATTGTCCTGGTCGATGCTCTGGGGAACGGTCGCGAATGCGGTGCTGGCATTCGTCATGGCGGGCCCGCCTACATTCGATCCGCGCCCGGCCTATCTAGGCGGCGTGCTGTATCTCGGTATCATCGGCTCGGTGGTGACCTTCCCGCTATATTTCAACCTCATCCGGCATATCGGCCCGGGCAAGGCTGCCTATACCGGTGTCCTCATCCCGGTGATCGCAATGATGCTGTCCACGTTTTTCGAAGGTTATAGCTGGTCTTTGCTGGCAGCTTCGGGCGCAATGTTGGCTGTCATCGGATTGTTGGTCGCGATGCGCGTCAGGAAAGCTTAGGACTCGCAAACCCCTTGGAATCGCGTTAGCGTACAGCAAAATATCGAGGGAGAGAACCATGGAGCAGCTGAGCGGGCAGGACGCGAGTTTCGTCTATCTGGAAACGCCAACAAGTCCGATGCATATCGGCTCGGTCGGAATTTACGATCCTTCGACCGCGCCGGGCGGTTTTGTCCGCTTCAAGGATATCCTTGCCCATATCGAAAGCCGTCTGGATAAGGCACGCAGCTTCAGGCAGAAACTGGTTCGCGTTCCTTTCGATCTCGACCATCCTTACTGGATCGACGATCCGAATTTCGACCTGGAATATCATGTCCGTCATATTGCGCTACCCAAACCGGGCGACTGGCGGCAGCTGTGCATTCAGGTCGCGCGGCTCCACGCAAGGGGCATGGACCTGTCCAAGCCGTTGTGGGAATTCAATGTGGTCGAGGGGCTGGACAACATTCCCGGCATCCCGAAGGGCAGCTTTGCGCTGGTCGCCAAGGTGCACCATGCCGCCATCGACGGGATGTCAGGTGTAGAATTGTCGGCCGCAGTTCATGATATCGAGCCCAAGCCGGTGGAACATGCCGCAAAGTCGAGCTGGAAAGGCGAGAACGAGCCTGCAATCACCGAAATGCTGATGCGCACCTGGCTCAATTCCGTCACGCAACCCGTGAAATTCGCCAAGACTTTGGCAAACACGGTGCCCGGCGCGGCGCGGCTGATCAGCCAGGTCGCCGGAGGCGACGTTTCGCTGAAAGGCGCAAAGATGGCGCCTCAGACGCTTTTCAATGGCAAGGTTTCATCGCATCGGGTCTTCGATGGTGCCGCCTTCCAGCTGTCCGATGTGCGCGCAATCAAGGACCGGCTGGATGGCGCGACGGTGAATGATGTCATCCTGACTATCATCGGCGGGGGTCTGCGAAAATATCTGCTGTCGCGAAAGAACCTGCCCAAAGAAAGCTTGCAGGTGATGGCCCCTATTTCCGTCCGTGCAGAGGGCGAAAAGGAAGCGCTGGGCAATCTGGTATCCGCGATGATCGTGCAGATCGGCACGCATATCGAGGATCCGATGGAAAGGCTCGCCTGGGTGCGCAAACAGGCACAGAACAGCAAGGCGATGACCAATGCGGTCGGTGCACGCACCCTGACCGACTACAGCCAATTCCTTCCGTCTGCCCTGGCCGGACTTGGCGCGCGGCTTTACACGCGGCTGGGCGTATCGAACCTGCACTCGCCTGTATTCAACTGCGTTGCCACCAACGTGCCCGGACCGCGCATCCCGCTCTATTTCGCTGGCGCGAAACTGGTCCGGCAGATGGGCCTGGGGCCGGTTTTCGACGGTATGGGGCTAATCAATACAATCTACAGCTATGGCCCGGAAATCGCGATTTCATTTACCAGTGACCGGGAAATGTTACCCGATCCGGCGAACTACGCGCAGGCGCTCAGGGATTCGTTCGAAGAATTGCTGAATGCAAAGCCAAATGCGGCGCCGGTAACGAAGAAGGCGGGGGCAGAACCGGAGGCGGTCGCCAAGAAAGCACCGGCCAAAAAGGCAGCCGCCAAGAAATCGGCAGCGAAAAAGCCAAAGGCGAAGTGATCAATGCCCCGATGAGGGGTAAACCAGACTCCGCGCACCGGTCCTTTCGAACGGCTTCCAACCATCTTCGGGCAGCGCCAGCCGGTCTGCAATTGCCCACATCACAGCGGGGTTTGCACCCAGCCCGCAATGACTGCCGCGCACCTCGATATTGTCGGTGGTCGCGGCTTTAGGCTCACGCGAATTCTGCCAGGCCACGATGCCATCATTGCGCGAGAATATTGCGGTTGCGGGCACGGGCGGCGGGGCGTGCCCTTCGCTGACCTGTTCCTTCAACTTGGGGTCGTTCATTTTCTGCCCCGTGACCCATTGATAGGCGCGCCAGGCATTGGTTGATTTGGGCGTGCCGGTAATCGGCGAGCCGAGCGAAATCACCTGCCGCACAAGATCTGGACGACGCCGCGACAGTTGTCGTGCAAACGAGCCGCCGAGCGACCAGCCGACGATACTCACCTTGCGACCCGTTTTTTCGTAGATCGCCTCAAGCCGGTCGATCATCTTCTCGCCGTCGAGTCCGACCGCGCGTGGACCCAGATTGCGACCGAGCTCCCACTGATAAGGATCGTATCCCAGCCTTTTAAGATAGCGGAACAGCGGTTTCATCGTGCCTTCACCCGCCATGAAGCCGGGCAACAACAACACGGGATGCCCATCGCCCTTCGGTGCCTGCAACAGAAAGGGAGCAAGCCATGGCAGCGACCCGATCTCGAACATGGCGCGTGGAAATTCCGTGAATGCCAGCAATAGCGATGGCGATTTAGCTGACCCCATATGGTCGGCGGCGATTGAAGCCAAAATCATTCTCCCGAAAACATTAAACGTCGGTCTGTTGCCGATCTTAACGGGAGGCTAGGCCCGATGTTCCGAATCCGTCAATCGCTTCTTTTGCCTTCCGTTACGGAAATCGCCGCAAGCCCCTGTTTGTAATCGGAATAAGTTGGTTGCCAGTTTAGCAATCGTTTGGCCTTTCGGTTCGAAACGCGGCGATTTTCGGCATAAAATGCACGCGCCATGGGCGACAGACCGGCTTCGTCGACCGACTGCAGCGGCGGCCATTCCCGGCCCATGAGCCCGCAGGCATGTTCGATAACCGCATTTTGCGAGGCAGGACGGTCATCGGCAATATTGTAAACACCGGCTGGTCCGCAGAGGGACGCTACGACTGCCGAGACGATGTCATCGACATGGATGCGGCTGAATATCTGGTCGGGCAAGTCGATCCTATGCGCCTTGTCTTGCCGAACGCGGTCGAACGCAGACCGACCCGGTCCGTAAATCCCGGGAAGACGAAAAATGCGTACGTCATGGCGCAATTCCTGCCAGGCAATATCGGCGTCTGCCCTTGCCGTGCGGCGACCCTGACCGACGGGTGCACTTTCATCGACCCATGCGCCCTTGGTATCGCCGTAGACACCGGTCGATGAGAGATAGCCGATCCAACCGGCCGAGTTTGCAGCGATGGCATCGCCATAAGCCGTCAGGACGCTATCGCCGCCTTCTGCCAAGGGCGGTACGCTCGACAGGATATGGGTGGCGCTATCAAGTGCCGCCAGCACGGCGTGGCGATCATCGAACGCCACCACATCGCCGCCGCTCATCCGCTTCGTGCCGGTCACCTGCCAACCCTGCCCGCGCAAAACATCGGCCAGCCTTGTTGCCGTATAACCCATTCCGAATATCAATATGCGGTTTGCCACGATAGGCTCGTTCGCAATCTAATGGCTTGCCGTCAAGCGATGCACTTGCGATGGAGAATATCAGGGAGGACGGATGAAAGTCGAAGTCATCAGATCGCGGACGCTGGACGATGTGCACCACGGTTTTCTGGGGCGTGTTGGCGGAGTGTCGACAGGCATTTATGCCGGCCTGAACGTCGGCCTCGGCTCCGATGACGAGCGCGACGCCGTTATTGAAAACCGCCGCCGCGCCGTCGAGGCCGTAATGCCGGACGCGGCTCTCGCGCGGGTCTATCAGATCCATTCGCCCGACGTGGTGACCGTCACATCGGGCAATGAGGACGAGCCACCGAAAGGCGATGCGATGGTCACCGACCGGCCGGGCATATTGCTCGGTATCGTCACGGCGGATTGTGTGCCGGTGCTCTTCACAGACAGGCAGTCGGCTGTGGTCGGCGCGGCGCATGCAGGCTGGAAAGGCGCGATTGCCGGCGTCACCGACAACACGATTGCCGCAATGGAGGCACTTGGCGCCGACCGCAGCCGGATCGCCTGCGCAATCGGACCGTGCATCGCGCAAAAAAGCTATGAGGTGGACGAGGACTTTTTCCGACGCTTTGCTGGGGCAGATGCTGCGAACGAGCGCTTCTTTGCCGACGGCAAGGCGGGACATTATCAGTTCGATATCGAGGGCTATGTTGCCGCACGGTTGGCGGCCGCCGGGATCGGGAAAATCGAATGTCTGGGCGAAGACACCTATAGCCAGACGGATCGCTTTTTCAGCTATCGCCGCAGTTGCCATCTGGGAGAACCGGGTTATGGGCGGCAGATTTCGTTGATCGGTCTGCGTTGAGCCGCGATTGTCAGCGACGCTGATCCGCGCGTTAGCGAGGATGACAAGGAAGGGGGAGGAATGACTGCGCCACGCATCGGCTTCTGGGGCGGGCTTATTGTATTTATCGCCATGTTGATCGGGCCAGCACCATCCGGAATGGACATATCCGCATGGCAGGTCGCAGCGCTCACTATATTGATGGCGACGTGGTGGATGACGCAGGCTCTTCCTCTCACCGTCACCGCGCTGCTACCTTTTCTCGCGCTCCCGCTGATGAACATCATGACCGCACAGGACGTGGCGAAGGAATATTATTCGCCGATATTGTTCCTGATTTTGGGTGGCGCGTTCCTCGCGCTGACAATTGAACGGACGGGAATGCATCGCCGGGTGGCGCTGGCAATATTGGGTCAATCCGGTCATAGTGTCCACGGCTTGATGGTCGCTTTCATGGCTTCGACAGCCCTTTTGAGCATGGTCATGTCGAACACGTCGATTGCGCTGATCATGGTGCCTATTGCGATTGCCGTATTGGCTGCAGGCGGGGTCAAGGAAGGCGAGACCGACGGCCTGCCCGGCGCGCTTATCATGGGGGTGGCGTTTGCCGCCAGCATCGGCGGACTGGGAACACTCGTCGGTTCGCCGACCAATGCGATTGCGGCAGGGCTTGTAGAGAAACAGTTGGGCATCGAGATCGGTTTTGTGACATGGATGAAATATGGTCTGCCCATCGTCATCCTGGGTATCCCGTTATGTGCGTTGATCCTGATGCGCGTTCAAAAAGTTACCGCAGTTAGTTTCGACGTCGACGCGGCGCGCGCCGCCATTGGGAAACCGCAGCCTATGTCGGTCGCCGAACGGCGACTGGTTCCCATTTTTGCGCTCGTTATTGTCGCATGGATTGGCCAGCCGCTTATCGAGCCATATCTTCCCAACGGCGGGATCACCGATGGCAGCATCGCGATCGCTGGGTCACTACTGTTGTTTATCATCCCCGACGGCACGGGTAGGCCATTGCTCGTCTGGAAAGAAGCCGACCGTGCGCCATGGGGCGTGATCATGATGTTCGGAGGGGGCCTTGCCCTCGCCGCAGGTATTACCGAATCGGGACTTGCGGCATGGCTTGGGGAGGCGCTCGAACCACTGACTATCGTGCATCCGGTCATCATCGCGCTTGCCTTGACGGCGCTGGTCATTTTGATCACCGAATTTGCCAGCAATGTGGCAACGGCGAGCGGCGTTTTGCCGGTGGTTGCGGGCCTGGTGACGGCGACCGGCGCCGATCCTTGGTTGATGGCCATGGCAGCATCGGTGGCGGCAAGCTGGGGCTTCATGATGCCTTCGGGAACCGGCCCGAATGCGATCGCATGGGCCAGCGGTCACATCGCGTTGCCCAAAATGGTCAAGGCAGGATTCTTGCTTGATCTGGCCGGGATTCCGCTGATCGTTGGTGTTATTTGGGCGGTTGGCCAGTTCTAATCCACGTAATTTAGTTTCAATGGAAACGAATAATGTTATAGTCGGTACCGATAGGAGATTCCCGTGACCGACCGCAATACACCCCCGATTGCCACCCCTGCCTCGCGCCGCAAACCAAAGGCCGACATCGAAACGGTCGGTGGACGCAGGCTGAAGCCATCGACGCTGATGATGGGGCATGGCTACGACCCGACCTTGTCCGAAGGCTCGCTCAAACCACCGATTTTCCTTACCTCTACATTTGCCTTCGAAAGCGCGGCCGCGGGCAAGAAGTTTTTCGAACATATCACCGGCAAACGTGAAGGACCCGCCGATGGCCTGGTCTATTCGCGCTTTAACGGACCCAATCAGGAAATATTGGAAGACCGGCTGGCGGTGTGGGATGAGGCGGACGATAGCCTTGTATTTTCCAGCGGAATGTCGGCGATTGCCACAATGCTGCTGGCGTTGGTCGGGCAGAACGACGTCATTGTGCATTCCGGACCGCTTTATGCGGCCACCGAGACATTGATCGCGCGGATATTGTCCCGTTTCGGCGTGACATTTGTCGATTTCCCGGCCGGTGCAACGCGGGACGAAATCGACGCTGTCATTGGCCGGGCCCGGGAAATGGCCGGGGAGAAGGGCGGCAAGGTCGCTCTGGTCTATCTGGAAAGCCCCGCGAACCCGACCAACGCTCTGGTCGATGTCGAGGCTGTCCGCGCGTCCCGCGATGCGGCATTCGTCGGCGACCACAAGCCACCCATTGCCATCGACAATACATTTTTGGGGCCCCTGTGGCAGCAGCCCCTACGGCAGGGCGCCGAGCTGGTCGTTTACAGCCTCACCAAATATGCAGGCGGGCATTCCGATCTCGTCGCTGGCGGGGTCTCTGGCGACCAGGCGTTGATCGATATCATCCGCCCAATGCGCAATGTCATCGGCACGATTTGCGATCCAAACACAGCATGGATGCTACTCCGCAGCCTCGAGACTCTCGAACTACGCATGACGCGCGCAGGCGAAAATGCGGCCAAGGTTTGCGCCTTCCTGAAAGCCCATCCGAAGGTCGATGGGCTTGGCTATCTCGGGGACATTGAAGATCCGCGACAGCAGGATATCTACAACCGTCATTGCAGCGGCGCAGGCTCGACCTTTTCAGTGTTCATCAAGGGCGGCGAAGCCGAAAGCTTCCGCTTTCTTGATGCGTTGAAAATCGCAAAGCTGGCAGTAAGCCTTGGCGGTACCGAGACACTGGCAAGCCACCCCGCTGCGATGACGCACTTGTCGGTGCCGCAGGAGCGAAAGGATGCGCTAGGGATCACCGACAATCTGGTGCGGATTTCGATCGGGATTGAGGATGCCGACGACTTGATTGCAGATTTCGCGCAGGCGCTTGATCAGGTCTGAGCTTCGCGCCAGTCGATGATTTCCCAGCCGTTCGCCCGGGCCATCTCCGCAAGCGGTTGGTGCGGATTGGTGGCGTAGGCCTCATCGGCAAAGGCGAGCAGCGGCGCATCGGACACATGGTCTGAATAAGCGCGGATGTAGCAGCTTTCGCGTTCGATGCCGTGCGCAGCCATCCAGCCTTTGACCAGTTCCAGCTTGGCCGCGTCATAACAATTATGGCCGTCGATACGCGCCAGCACATGGCCGCTGCTGTCGGTGGAAAGATCTGTTGCGATAACGTCGTCAAAGCCCAGACGCTGCGCGATGGCTTCGACATACAAGCGGTAAGACGCTGTCGCCATCACATGCCGGTATCCGGCAGCCTTTTCTTCAGCGACGCGGGCCAGCAATTGCGGATAGACATTTTTCCCCACCACCAGATCGGCATGACTTTCCAGATATTGTCCGAATTTGTCGCGTGAAACGCGGTGGCCGATCAGCAGCATCTGCGAAAACTGCTTCAGCCGCGCGCGGTCCCAGATCTTCACCGCATAGAGCAGCAACCCGACGGGCAATAGCGGTGAAAGGAACAATCTCCACGGTGACTTGTTAAGCGCCATATGCAGGAGGAAGCCATTATAGGTCGCGCGCCGTGTGACGGTTTTGTCCATGTCATAGATGGCAAGCAAGGTTGTCCCGGGGTCGGTCATCGTCATCTAACAGTCACTATTACCGATAAAAAGTCTACAGGCTTGTGATAGTTCCGATAATAGGCCAGTTAGTCTTATATGGCTGAAGCTGCCGATTTCTCGATTGAACAGTCGTCCGACGACGCGGCTATTGTCCGCTTCACCGGCAACCTTGCCATTGCCTCTATCGGCGACCTGGACCAGCGCTTGCAATCGCTCGACGTTGCCGTGGAGCAACTCGACATTTCGGGCATCGCGCATATCGATACCGTCGGCGCGTGGCTCGTGCACCGCACCGCCAAACAGACCGGTGCCAGGATCAGCGGCGCCGATGCCGATGCAAGGCAGTTGATCGATGCGGTGGGCGGTGTCGACGAAACCGAACAGGTAGAACCTGTTCACACAACGTCACTCAACCGTTTTCTTGCTGAGGTCGGCAGCGGGGTTGTGGTTGCATTCACCACGCTTCTGCATTTTCTGGGATTTGTCGGGCAGGTGGTGAAAGCGTCTTTCATCCTCATGATGAATCCCGGACGGTTCCGCTGGCATGCTGTCGTCCAGCATTTCGACATGGTCGGGATTCGCGCGCTTGGCATTATCGGCCTGATGAGCTTTCTCATCGGGATCGTGATCGCGCAGCAAGGCGCGGTCCAGCTTCGCCAGTTCGGGGCCGAGGTCTTCACCATCAACCTGATAGGCCGCCTTACCTTTCGCGAGTTGGGGATTTTGATGACCGCAATCATGGTCGCTGGCCGTTCGGGGTCGGCCTTCGCCGCACAGATCGGAACGATGAAAATCACGGAGGAAATCGACGCAATGCGTACGATTGGCGTGGTTCCCGCCGAAGCTTTGGTCGTACCGCGCGTGATCGCGGCGGTTATCATGATGCCTTTGCTCGGCATCTACGCCTCGCTGATGGCGATTATCGGCGGCGGACTATTGTGCTGGATCATTCTCGAAATTCCACCGGACACGTTCATCCAGCGCTTGCGTGAAGTAACGCCGATGACCGATTTCTGGATCGGCTTGATCAAGGCTCCTGTGTTCGGTGCCATCATCGCGATGGCGGGATGCTTTCAAGGCATGCAGGTGGAAGGCAATAGCGAACAGGTCGGTCTGAAAACCACGGCTGCGGTGGTGCAGGCCATATTTCTCGTGATCGTCCTCGACGCGTTTTTCGCAGTTTTTTTCAGCGAGATCGGTTGGGATTGATGGCTGAGCCCTGCATCATATCCGTCCGCAGCCTGCGCAACAGCTTTGGCGATCAGGTCATTCACGATGGTCTCGACCTGGATGTCCGCCGTGGCGAGATATTGGGAGTGGTCGGCGGGTCCGGCACCGGCAAATCCGTCCTGATGCGTTCGATCATCGGCTTGCAACAACCCGACGAAGGCACCATCCGCGTTTTCAACGAGGGGATGGTCGGCAAGGAAGAGGATGAAGCAACCGATGTACGCCGTCGTTGGGGCGTGTTGTTCCAGGGCGGGGCGTTGTTTTCAACCCTGACCGTGGCTGAAAATGTGCAGGTGCCGTTACGCGAATTCTATCCAGAGTTCAGCCAGAAGATGCTCGATGAAATTGCGCGTTACAAAATCCATTTGAGCGGCTTGCCCGCTGACGCGGCGCATAAATATCCTTCGGAACTTTCTGGCGGCATGAAGAAACGTGCGGGTCTTGCGCGTGCGCTCGCAATGGATCCCGAGTTGCTCTTCCTTGACGAGCCCACCGCCGGGCTCGACCCCATCGGTGCTGCCAATTTCGACAATCTGACCCGGAACCTCAAGGATACATTGGGGTTAACCGTGTTCCTGATCACCCATGATCTAGATACACTTTACGCGATTTGCGACCGTGTTGCTGTGTTGGCCGATCATAAGGTTATCGCGATCGGGGCCATCGAAGATCTGCTTGCGACCGATCATCCCTGGATCAAGGAATATTTCAGCGGCCCGCGCGGGCGCGCAGCGCGGCGTGGGCATGCGAAGCGGCCCGAAAACAAGGTCGTGGACAAGCAATTGGAAGGAAGGCCATAAGGCGGGGCAATGGAAACGAAATCCAACTATGTCATGGTCGGCGCGATCACGCTGCTCCTGTTAGCGCTTGTCGCCGCCTTTACAATCTGGCTGTCACGCGCCGGTGAGGGTAGCAAGAAAGAATATGACATATTCTTTCAGCAATCTGTAAGCGGTCTTGCGAAGGGATCAAGCGTGGCCTTTTCGGGGGTTCCCGTTGGAGAGGTCAGCAGTATCGATCTATGGGAAGAGGACCCTGACTTCGTACGGGTTCGTATCAAAATTAAAGAAGAAGTGCCTATCTTGCTGGGCACCGTTGCGACAATCAGCGGCGTCGGCTTCACAGGTGTTTCACAGATTCAGCTCGATGGCGCGGTAAAGGGCGCGCCGCCGCTGCGCTGTCCCGAGGACAATCCAAAATCGGCTTGCCCCACCGGTGTTCCGGTCATCCCGACCAAACCGGGTGCCTTGGGCGAATTGTTGAACAATGCGCCCCTGTTGCTGGAGCGGCTGTCGACGCTGACCGAGCGACTGACCAACATTTTGTCCGACAAGAACCAGCAATCGATCGAGCAGATTCTGGATAATGTCGAAAGCCTGTCCGGCTCGCTGGCGACCCAAGCTCCCGATTTGCGCGCAGCGGTTCAGGAATCGCGTCTGACCCTGCAAAAGGCCGGTCTGGCGGCGGACGAGCTAGCGAAGATGGCGGGCTCCGCCAACAGCTTGCTTGACAGCGAAGGCCGCCCGATGATGGATGAACTGCGCAAGACATTGCGCTCCGCCAATGGCAGTCTGGCGGCGCTGGAAACGACGCTCAACAATGCAAATCCGGCGATTGAGACCCTGAACAGCCAAACGCTGCCCGAAGTGACGCAACTGGCCCGCGACTTACGCGAATTATCGGTTTCGTTAAAATCAGTGACCGAACGCGTCGACCAAAACGGACTCGGCGGAGTGGTAAGTTCACCAGCGCTTCCCGACTATAAGCCACGGAAATAAGCCATGATGATGATGCAAAAAGCAAAATATGCTGCGCTGGTTTCAGCGATCGCGCTCTCACTGGGAGCATGCGTCAGTTTTGGAGGGAAGGCTCCGCCATCCTTGCTGGTCCTGACACCTGCCAACAGCGTAGCAAATGGTACGACGAAAAGCGGGGCATCGGCTGACGCACTGATCGTACTGCTGCCCGAGGCCAGTCGTTCGCTGGACACCAATCGCGTTCCCGTCCAGATCGACGACAGCAGCATCGCCTATCTAAAGGATGCAGTCTGGGCCGACAAGCCGTCGCGACTGATGCAGTCGTTGCTGATGGAAACTATCGCCGCGAAAACCGGCAGACTAGTGCTTAACGAAACCGACGCAGGCGGCAAGGCGAGCCAATATCTGTCAGGTGGACTGCTGGCATTTGGTATCGATTCAACTTCATCCGAAGCTGTTGTCATCTATGACGCGGTCAAGCTGGTTCGTGGCCAATCGGTGGAGAAAAAGCGCTTTGAGGCACGTTTGCCGGTAACGGCGGTCGAAGCGGGCCCAGCCGGCGTTGCCCTGAATGCCGCGGCAAACGAAGTCGCAGCTCAGGTTAGCGACTGGATCGGTTAGGCTACGGTTTCGCCAAAGCCTTCGGGCACAGGCCAGTCGGGCGAATGCACGGCCATTACTTTGAACAATGTACCCATTTCATCGGCCTTCACCAGTCGGTCCCGCGCCGCCTGTATATCGGCAGTATGTTGGGGTGACGTCTCGGCTAACGCAGCCGCCCTCTGGTTAATCCCCAAGGCGGACAGCCACACGCCCTGAGCCGTGGGCCCTGCAATCTGAAGGTTCCGCATCCGCGCCATGTTGGCGAGTTCGAAAAAATTCACATGAACGGTCAAATCGCACGTTCCTGGGTCTGAAAAGGGATCGGCGGGACTGTGATTTTTGACCGCCTGTAACGTGCTGCCAAGTCCGGGCTGCACATAGCCGTAGTCGACGACCAGCATGACACCGCCTTGCTCCGCCAACCGCGCCGCCAGTTCATACATCAATCCAGTCGAATCCGGCGCAGTTTCAAGAATGCTGCCCACCGGAGCGTTACGTACATGTTCGGGCACGGCGGCGTCCATCGCATGAGAACCCGGCATTGCCGCAAATTTGGTACCACGGTCGCGGACCACGACACGCTCCCGCCAACCGGCATGGGTCAGGATAAGTTGCCGGACTGGCAGGGCGTCGAAAAATTCGTTCGCAATAACCAACAACGGACCGTCGGTCGGCAGGCTAGCAATGTTGTCGTGAAAAACCGCACCCGGCACATTTGCAGCCTGCTTTGCGCGCAAAGCTTCACTGGTCTCGACAAGATGAACGGTCGGTGCAAAGTCGAAACGGCCCATAGCACGCAGCGCGTCTGCGGCCAAAGTGCCTCGACCCGGCCCGAGTTCGACATAGTGACAGTTGGATGGGTAGTTTTGGCGCATCCATATATCGGTGAGCCACATTCCGACCAGCTCGCCGAACATCTGGCTGACTTCTGGCGCTGTTATGAAGTCGCCCTCGACCCCGAAGGGATCGCCGCTGCCATAATATTCTTCATTGGCGGCGCGCATATATTCGGCGACGCTAATCGGGCCGGAGCCTTCGATCTGTTTTGCCAGCCGAAGCGCGAGTTGCCCCGTTTCAGGCGACACTGCTGTTCCCGGCGACAGGTTCGACCCTGTGTCTCCGTCCCGCGGCAGTGAAAACCAGAAAAAGGCCAAGCAAGATCATAGGAACAGTCAGCCATTGTCCCATGCTGAGGCCGCTCGCCTCGACCAGCCACTGCAATTGCCGATCGGGCTCGCGAACGAACTCCACCGTAAAGCGCGACATTCCATAGATAAGCGCTGCCATCCCGAACAGGAAACCGGGCTTGTATCGTGCATCGGTCTTGAAAAAGAGCGGCCACATGATTGCAGCCATCAATAACCCTTCGAGCGCCGCTTCATAGAGCTGGCTGGGATGCCGCGGCAAATCGCCCCCATTGGGGAAAACAATGGCCCAGGGCACATCGGTAACGCGGCCCCATAGTTCGTCATTTACGAAATTGGCCAAGCGGACAAGGAAAAGCCCAAAGGGAATGACGCAAGCTACATAATCGCAGACGCGCAGGAATGAGAGCTTGTGTTTTCGCGCAAGCAGCCAGATCGCAAATATGGTCCCAAGTGTGCCGCCGTGCAGCGACATCCCACCTTCCCACAATTTGAAGATATCTACAGGATTCTGAAGGATCGACGGCTGGTAGAAGAGAATATAACCAATCCGACCCCCCAATATGATGCCCAGCGTGGCATATAGAATCATGTCATCGGCATGCGCACGTGACATTGGCGCGCCGGGTTTCGCCAGCAGCTTCAACAACAGCCAGTAACCGAGCAATATGCCTGCAAGATACCCAAGCGAATACCAGCGTATCTGGAAGAAACCCAGATCCAGCGCGACCGGGCCAACGCCCAGATCGGTAAACTGGATATAATCGGCGGTAGCGGCAATAATCTCGAACGACACGGAAAGCCCTCTGGAAATTTTGACATTCCTATAGAGCGAAATAGAAGGTGCACAAAGAATTTAGGAGAGAATCACCATGCCGACCGACCTGGACCTCGCTATCAACGCGACAATAACGCGTTTGATGGAAAATGATGGTCCGCTGACTGTTACATATGTCGAGAAATTTGGTGTGCAGATGCCGATGCTGGCCAAGGCGCCAGGCAATCTTGCCGATTATTTCGCTTTCTTCTGCTCCATGCATGGCGACAAGGAATTTCTGGTCGATGGTGACTGCCGCCTGACTTTCGCTGAAACATATGCTGCAGCGCGCGCATTGGCCGGCGGATTGGTGGACGGTCGGCAACTGCAAAAGGGCGAACGGGTTGGAATTGCCGCCCGGAATTCAGCCAACTGGATTATCGCTTATATGGCGATCCTGATGGCTGGCGGCGTCGCGACACTGCTGAATGGCTGGTGGCAGGGAAGTGAGCTTGCCGAGGGCATTCGCATGGTAGGGTGCCGCTATGTTCTCGCCGATGCGCAGCGTGGGGCAAGGCTGGAAGGTCAGGACATCGGCGATTGCGATCTGCTGATATTCAGCCATGATTGTTCGCCGCTTGACGGTCTCTCGGTGCTGACATCGCAAGGCGGGGATGCATCGACACCCCTGCCCGCAATCGATCCGCTCGATAATGCGACGATCCTGTATACGTCCGGGTCGACAGGACAATCAAAGGGTGCAGTATCGGACCATCGCGCGGTCGTGCAGGGCGCGATGAGCTATGTTGGCCAGACGCTGGTGTTTTTCGAACTGCTAACCGCAACGGGCCAGAGCATGCCTGCACAGCCTTCAGCGCTGGTCAATGTCCCTCTGTTCCATGTGACAGCGTCGGTTCCGCTCGTTCTTCAGAGCTTCGCCATCGGTCGCAAGCTGGTCATGATGCCCAAGTGGGATGCAGAAGAAGCGATGCGGATTATCGAGAAAGAGCGGATCAGTTACTTCGTCGGCGTGCCGCTGATGAGCATTGAACTCGCTACGCATCCCAACCGGCACAAATATGACCTTACAAGTTGCACTGCATTTGCCGCCGGTGGGGCCCCGCGCCCGGTCGATCATGTGAAGAAAATTCGCAAGGAAATGAGCTGGGGCTATCCGCTACTAGGCTACGGCCTTACGGAAACCAATGGAGTGGGCTGCGGCAACTTCACTGAAAACTATCTGCTCAAGCCTACCAGCACAGGCCCTGCCACCAAACCCCTGGTCGAAGTCGAAATGCTGGATGACGACGGAAACATTTTGCCGCAAGGAGAACGAGGCGAGGTATGCATCCGCACGATCGCCAATTTCAACGGCTATTGGGATAATGAGCAGGCGACCCGCGACGCCTTCACCGACGACGGTTTTTTCCGCACTGGTGACATTGGTTATCTTGATGAGGACGGCTATCTTTTCATCGTCGACCGCAAAAAGGACATTATCATTCGCGGCGGCGAGAATATCAGTTGCCCAGAAGTCGAGGCCGCCGCTTACGAGCATGACTCGATTGTAGAGTTGTCGGTATTTGGCATCCCCGACGAGAAATATGGAGAAGTGCCGGGGATCGTTTATCACACCAAGGATGGCGTGCCGCTATCTGAAGAGGATTTGAAGGCATTTCTTGCCCCGCGTCTGGCTCCGTTCAAGATTCCTGTTCATTATTGGCAGGCACCGGAACCTCTACCCCGATTGGGTACCCAAAAGATCGACCGTGTCACGCTTCGCCGTCAATATGGCAACAAGAGTGCAGGGGGAGGCTGACAGGAGGTTCAATCGGGCCTAGGAAGTCGGAATGGCTTCTTCTGCAGACAGTATCGCCAAGCAGCGCGAAATTATCGATCGCAATGCGCTGGCAGAAACGATCGACGCGATCGTGTCCAACCGCGACCAGGCAACGCAGCGGGCACGGGTTCTTGAGCAACTGCAGAGAGCATTGAGCGATGGTCGTACGGAGATCGACCGCCGCCTGGGTGAAAATCCGTCGCATGGATATCGCGCAGCGGCGGAGCAGGCGTTTCTTGTCGACCAGCTTATCAGGCTGATTTACGATTATGTGACAACCTGCGTCTACCCCGCAGCAAACCGTTCCTCGTCAGAGCGCATAGCTGTTCTGGCGGTAGGTGGTTATGGCAGGGGCGAGATGGCGCCGCATAGCGACGTAGATATCGCTTTTGTCACGCCACATAAGCGCAGTTCCTGGACCGAGCAGGTCGTCGAAGCGATCTTGTATCTTCTTTGGGATTTGGGGCTGAAAGTAGGTCAGTCCAGCCGCTCACTCGACGAGACAGTCAAGATGGCCCACGAAGACCTGACTATTCGCACGGCCCTTCTGGAAGGACGTTTTGTCTGGGGGGACCGGGCAGTTTACGAGGAGGCGTCCCTTCGTTTCTGGAACGAAGTTGTCGGCAAGACTGCGCCGGAATTTGTGAAGCAGAAAATGGCCGAGCGCGACGAGCGGCATAAACGCATGGGCGATAGCCGCTATGTTGTGGAACCCAATGTCAAGGACGGCAAAGGCGGCTTGCGCGATCTCCATACCTTATACTGGATCGGCAAGTATATTCACCGTGTTTCATCTACCTCGGACCTCGTCGGGGTAGGTTTGCTTACCGCCGAAGAATATCGGCGTTTCCGCAAGGCAGAAAACTTTCTTTGGGCGGTTCGCTGCCACATGCATATCATTACCGGGCGGGCTGAGGACAGGTTGACTTTCGACCTGCAACGCGAAGTTGCCGGGCGGATGCAGTTTGCAGATCGCCCCGGCCGGTCGGCGGTCGAACGCTTCATGCAATATTACTTCCTCAACGCAAAGGCGGTGGGAGATCTTACCGGGCTTTTCCTGGCGCATCTCGACGAGTCGATGGCAAAAAAAGGCAGGCGTTTCCTTCCTTCCTTCGCCCGTAATCTCAAAAAGCTGAACGGCTTTCAACTCGATCGGGGTCGCTTGGGACTACCTTATGACAGCTATTTCGAAGACGATCCTGTTCGCCTGATCGAAATATTTCAGCTCGCTGATCTGCACGGGCTCGAAATTCACCCGCTTGCGATGCGCGCCGCACAGCGCGATGCCCGTCTGATCGACAATTCCATCAGGCGCGATCCCCGAGCCAACGCACTTTTCATGGATGTCCTCACATCACCGCGCGACCCCGAAACTGTGCTGCGCTGGATGAATGAATCAACCGTATTCGGTCGTTTTGTGCCAGATTTTCGTCGCGTAGTGGCGCAGATGCAGTTCGACATGTACCATCATTACACAGTCGATGAACATTCCATCCGCGCCATCGGACTTTTGGCCGAAATCGAGCGCGGCGATCTAAAGGCGGATCACCCCCTGTCGACCGCGATAATGCGTCAAATCGTCAGTCGCCGCGTGCTTTTTGTGGCAACATTGCTTCACGATATTGCGAAGGGCCGGGGGGGTGACCACAGCATTTTGGGCGCGGAGGTGGCCGAGAGCCTTTGCCCTCGTCTCGGGCTAAGCGCTGCCGAAACCGAAACCGTTGCCTGGCTTGTTCGCTACCACCTGCTGATGTCCGCGACCGCGTTCAAGCGCGACCTTGCTGATTTCAAGACGATCCTCGATTTCGCGCAGGTCGTGCAACCCCCGGGTCCATTGCGCCTTTGCTGATGGTGGAGCGG
>JACVCM010000059.1 GCA_016742125.1 Sphingomonadaceae bacterium
CATACGGGAGTCTGGACTGTAGCCGCGGGACGAAATAGGCCTGGGCGGATAGCAGCGAGAGCATGAACGGCTGCGTACAACGGCTGTCAGGTAGATTGTTCTGCCTCACCGTGTCAGGCGACCGAGGATGACATGGCAGCCGCTGGTGGTCTCATGCCCGCCGGTGCCGAAGGCGCGGCTGGCCTCAATGTGGAACGGGACGGCGCCCGGGGGGACTTTGCCCTTGTTGGCAGAGGTGTGGACGTAAAACCGTCCGGCATGGACGGGTTGGAGGCCCTGCTGGCTCACCACCAGCCAGTCTTCGTCAGGGAGTTCTTCGATGGCTGCCCTGACCTTGGCTGCGCTCGGCAGGCGGCTTTGGACGGCGTCGATGGCCGCCTTGCCGGGTTTGGCCGCGAAATAGGCCTTCACGTGCCACTTGGCGTCGTTGAAGGCTTCGACTTCCTCGGCAACGATAGTCGGCATCGGCTCGATCAGCGCGAGCCACTCGTCATCTTCATGCAATGCCTCCGCCTCTGCCCGCGTGCAGGGCAAGGTGAGGAGCCAGCTCATTTTGCCGCTTCCCTGGCGAGGCGGGTGTCGAGCCGGGTCCGCATCGCGTCCGCAAGGCGGCGGCAGGCGCTGGCGTCGATGAGTGGCTCGGCTCCTGCGAGGCGGGGGAAGAGATTGCTGATGCCAGGGTGCGGGGTGATGAGGATATCGCATGGCAATTGCGCGACGCGCTCAAAGGTTTCGCGGAACGGCGCAACACGTTCGGGGTGATGGGTAAAGCGATAGCCGTCGCGCGACACCGCCGTCAGGCTGTCAACATAGGCGAATGTGATGCAGGTTTTGCCTTCGCAGCTTTTCCAGGTCCAGCTGGTGCCGCCGTCGGTATGGCCGGGGGTGGCGTGGGGGGTGAGGGACAAAAGCCGCGTCGGTTTACCCGTGATAATGTCGCCGGGTTCGGGCTCGAAAGTCAGGATGCCATCGACGGCGACCGGCGCCATATCGGGGATTTCCCCTGCCTGTGGGTCGGCAGGGTTGGTGCGGCCGGTCTCGACCACGGGGCGGGCGGCGGCGCTGACCATCAATTTCGCGCCGGTCGCGGCCTTTAGCGCGGCAAAACCTCCCATATGGTCGAGATGTTCGTGACTGCCGACCAGATATTCGATGTCGCGCGGGTCGAAGCCCAAGACGCGGATATTGGCGAGGATCGAAGGCACAGCCTCTGCCGTCGCGCCGTCGATCAGGACATGACCCTTGGGCGAGGTGACGAGGATCACTGCGATGCCGCAGGTGCCGACATAATAGGTGCTGCCGAAAATCCGCGCGGGCGGGGCAGGGTCGCTCCAGCCGTCGCGGCCCTCACAGGATTTTTGCAGCGCTGCGCCCTGGGTGCGTGCATCTGCTGCGGTGGCGGGCGGCGTGACTGGCGCGCAAGCGGCGAGCAGTAGTGCGGTGGCGGGAATCAGTCTAGCGGACATAGCTTGCCCCATTTACGTCAAGAACAGCGCCGGTCATCGATGGCGGGGCATCGAGCGCGCAGAATTTTGCGATGGCGGCAACTTCTTCCGGGTCGGCGACTTTGCCGAGCGGGATGTCGGCGAGCAATTTGTCACCGCCGCGGCTTTCCAGATAATCCTCCGCCATGCCGGTCATGGTAAAGCCGGGGCAGATGGCAAATGCGTAGATGCCCTCTTTGGCATAGGCGCGCGCGATCGTCTTGGTCATCGCAACCATCCCTGCCTTGGAGGCCGCATAGTGCCAGTGTGCAGGGCTGTCCCCCCGATGCGCTGCGCGGCTGGCGATGTTGATGATGCGGCCACCCGTGCCTCGTGCCTGCCAGTGGAGCACCGCCCGGCGGCAAAGTTCGGCGCTTGCGGTCAAGTTGACCTGCAGCGTGCGGTTCCAGCTTTCCAGCCAGACGTCGTCCGCAGCCTCTACAGGGTTGGCTTCGAAAACCCCGGCATTGTTGATCAATATGTCGACCCGGCCATCAAGTCTGGAGAGTGCCGTTTGCCATAATAGCGCCGGAACGGCAGGGTCACCGAGATCGCCGTCCTTGCTCGACAGCGGCAATATTTCGGTATCGTCGCTGCCAAGTGCGGCAACGATGCTCGCGCCGATGCCGCGCGACGCGCCGGTCACCAATATATGTGTTTTGGGGTGTGTTGCCATGCGCGCTGCTTTTCACAGCAGCGCGGCAAAGGCAACCGGCTATCGGACGAGATTGCCCACGAACTTGCTGGCGTTGATCTGAAGCGACGACAATTTCTCGTTGACGTGCGAGAAGCCCTGTTCGAGCGACATGATTTCGGACACGACATTTTCCGTGTCGCTGCGGATGGCGGAAATGGTGTTCGACATGAGATCGGCGGCCAGCGCGGTTTCATCGACCGATGCCGTAATCATCGTGACCGTTTGCGCCTGGTCTTCCATGGCGCGGCGGATCCGTTCGGCCGACAATTTGACTTCGTCCACGGTTTCGCGAATCGATGCGTTCGATTCGACGGAGGCCTTGGTCGCGCTCTGGATCGCGGCGATTTTCTGTGCAATCTCGTCTGTGGCTTGCGCGGTCTGGTTGGCGAGGCTTTTGACCTCTTGCGCCACCACGGCAAAGCCACGACCTGCATCGCCTGCGCGGGCGGCCTCAATGGTTGCGTTGAGTGCCAGCAAATTGGTCTGGCCCGCAATGTCGCGGATGAGGCCCAAAATCGATTCGATCGACTGCGACTGTTCCGAAAGCGTGTCGGTGGCAGCAGCGCCCTGGGTTGCGACCGCCGCGGCGCGATTGGCAACATCCGATGCGGTTTCAACCTCGGTCCGCGCGTCCTCGATGGCGCGGATGAGACCGGCCGCAGTCTGCGCCGCTTCGCGCATCGCGACAGCCGACTGCTCCGACGCGGCGGCAACCTCCGATGCTTTCGACAGCATGCCATTTGCCATTTGCGAGCTGCTGGCGGCTTGCTGGCGCAAAATCGCCGTCTGGTCGGCCACTTCATGCGCGGTCGCGCCAATATCTGCCTCAAAATTCGAAGAGTGTGCGATCTGGCGTTCTTCGAAGCGCATTTGCTCATGCTGCCCAAAGATTGTCGCTGTTATAGTCAGCTCGATTGCGTTTATCTTGGTGATGGTATCGACCAGCTGCGCGGCTTCGCCAGCGGCAAGCGCTTCATTCGCCATTATGTCGACCAGAACCCTGTTATTTGCAATCGCGGTTGCGGCCATCACCATCTCAAGCGGGACGCCGCGTTCGCAGGAGTCGACGATAAGGGAACGGCTGATGTTGAGCCACTGCCGGTCCTCGAAACGCTCGGTGCGCATTTCTAGATAGCTTGCCAGCAGGTCGTTCGACTTGCGGATTCGGTCGGCGTCGAATCCCGCACCGAACTCTGCGGAGTTGGTCCAGAACGACCAGTAATCTTCGGCCCATGCGGCATAGGTACCGGCGAAATAAGCGCCGAGTTTGCGGCTATTTTCCGCAAGTTGTCCGTCGAAATCGTGCGGGGCAATGATTGCCTCGAGGTCGATTTGTCGTTTTCGGTCGGACTGATCCATTACTCTCTCCATATTCTTCGGCGCCCACTAACGTTCGGCTTTACATCGAGTTTCTAGCCGTAAAATGGTTAACATGGGGTTATGCAAGGACGGAATATCGGTCCCGATTTTATGCCCGAACGGCCCTTGCGTGACATGGACAAACGGGTAAAGAGCGACGCGACAGAATTACCGAACTTCAATGAAGGACACCGATTTCATGGGGCAAAAAGCATCGAGACCGCTGTCGCCGCATCTCCTGATTTATCGCTGGTCGCCGCAAATGGCGATATCGATTGTCCACAGGGTCACCGGCTTTATTCTGTCGACGGCAGGGATGCTGGTGCTGTTGTGGTGGCTGGCGGCAATCGGCGGCGGCGCAGAGAGCTATGCGATCTTCAAAACCTATGTCGTGAACGCCGGGGAGGGCGCCACTGCCTTGGAGACCGCATCGAACTGGTTTTTCAGGCTTGCTGCCATCGCGGTCCTTTACAGCTTTTTCCAGCATCTGTTCTCGGGGTTGAGGCACCTCGTCCTCGATACTGGCGCGGGGTACGAACTTAATGCCAATCGCACCTGGGCGATCGCTGCATTTATCGCGGCCTTTTTTGCAACTGCATTGGTGGTGCTCTTTGTGGCATCGCGTTTTATCGGAGCGTAATCGATGGGTAGCGGTACGAAAATCGGCAGGGTGCGCGGCCTGGGATCTGCGCGGCAGGGTGGCAAACACTGGATTTCCGGTATGGAATCGTCGGTCGCAAGCCTTTTGCTCTCGGTGTGGCTGGTGGTCTCGCTGTTGCTCCTCCCCAATTTCGATCAGGCGACATTGGCGCAGTGGCTTGGTCAAACGAGCGTGGCCGTGCCGATGATCCTCACCATCGGCGTTTTTTTCTGGCACACGCAAATCGGTTTGACGGTGCTGATAGAGGATTATGTCCATGATGAGGGTCTCAAGCTCGGCACGCTGATGCTGCTCAAATTGTACGCGCTGGCGGGGACCGTTTTCGGCGTGTTCGCTGTCGCCAAAATCGTTTTTGCAGGAGCCGGGGCATAATGGCCGACGCGTACAAGATTATCGACCATATATATGACACCGTCGTGGTTGGTGCGGGCGGATCGGGTCTCCGTGCGACCATGGGTAGCGCCGAAGCCGGGCTGAAAACGGCCTGCATCACCAAGGTTTTCCCGACTCGCTCTCACACCGTTGCCGCGCAGGGGGGCATTGCTGCATCGCTGGGCAATAACAGTCCGGACCACTGGACGTGGCACATGTACGATACCGTCAAGGGTTCCGACTGGCTCGGCGACCAGGACGCGATCGAATATATGGTACGCGAGGCACCTGCAGCCGTTTATGAGCTTGAGCATGCCGGCGTGCCGTTTTCGCGCAACGCCGACGGCACCATCTATCAGCGTCCCTTTGGCGGCCATATGCAGAATATGGGCGAAGGCCCGCCGGTGCAGCGCACCGCCGCCGCCGCCGACCGTACCGGCCACGCGATGCTGCACGCGCTCTATCAGCAGAGCCTGAAATATGACGCTGATTTCTTCATCGAATATTTCGCGCTCGACCTGATTATGGAAAATGGCGAATGCCGCGGCGTTATCGCCATGTGCATGGAGGATGGCAGCATCCACCGTTTCAAGAGCCATGCGGTCGTGTTGGCAACGGGTGGCTATGGACGCGCCTATTTCTCAGCTACCTCCGCGCATACCTGCACCGGAGATGGCGGCGGCATGGTACTGCGCGCCGGACTTCCTCTACAGGATATGGAGTTTGTGCAGTTTCATCCGACCGGAATTTACGGCGCGGGCGTGCTGATTACCGAGGGCGCGCGCGGCGAGGGTGGTTACCTGACCAACAGCGAAGGCGAGCGCTTCATGGAGCGTTACGCGCCATCTGCGAAGGATCTGGCCTCGCGCGACGTGGTATCGCGATCGATGGCGCTGGAAATGCGCGAAGGTCGCGGCGTGGGTCCGCACAAGGACCATATCTACCTGCATCTCGACCATATCGATCCGAAGGTTCTCGCAGAGCGCCTGCCGGGTATTACCGAAAGCGGAAAGATTTTTGCCGGTGTCGATCTGACGCGGCAGCCTCTGCCGGTAACGCCAACGGTGCATTATAATATGGGCGGCATTCCCTGTAACTACCATGGTCAGGTCGTGACCAAGATTGGCGATGACCCGGAAGTTGTTGTGCCGGGGCTTTATGCCGTGGGAGAGGCGGCTTGCGTTTCGGTCCACGGGGCCAACCGGCTCGGGTCCAACTCGCTCATCGATCTTGTGGTATTCGGCCGCGCAACCGGCCTGCATCTGAAATCCTCGCTGACGCCGGGCGCGGCGCATCGGGCTTTGCCGAAGGATGCAGCCGATCTTGCCCTGGCGCGTGTTGACAAGTTCCGCAACGCAAAGGGCGGTTCGCCGACCGCAGAGGTACGGGTCCAGATGCAGCGCACCATGCAGAAACATGCTGCGGTTTTCCGCGACACGGCATTGCTGGCCGAAGGGGTTTCAGAAATGCAGAAAGTGAACAAACGGCTGGCTGATATTGCCGTGTCGGACCGCAGCCTGATCTGGAACACCGATTTGATCGAAACGCTCGAACTCGACAATTTAATGAGCCAGGCGGTTTGCACGATGGAAAGCGCCAACAACCGCAAGGAAAGCCGCGGCGCCCACGCGCATGAGGATTTCCCTGAACGCGACGATGCCAACTGGATGAAGCATACGGTGTCGTGGTTCGACGGGTGGGGCGGTTCCGGTGGCGCGGTGCGACTGGATTACCGGCCGGTCCATGACTACACGCTGACCGATGAGGCGGAATATATCAAGCCGAAGCCGCGGGTTTATTGAGTTGAGTTCGGATAAACGTTATTCGGATGATGATACGACCCTGCGAGCACTCCGAGACTTGGTGATTCAATTCCTCGTTGTTTCTGCTGTGTTTGGGGATTTCTGGTGAAAGTGCACCCAATCCACGGCGTTGGCCGCTGCTACTAGGACCAAAGCTCACCAAAAATCCTCGATTTCATCCAGTACGTCGTCCCGCTCATGGACGATTCGGACTACAATGAATTCGGTGTCAGTGAATCGATATATTGCTCGATGGTGTCCGCACGGGATTTTGCGATAGACCGACGGCAGGCCAAACACCCGGCTGCCCATGCCGGGATAGTGGATAGTCGCCGCAATCTTGTTTCGAATATCGAGAAGATAGCGCTTCGCCTGCGCGTCGCCCCAGGCGGCTTTCGTATAATCGGCAATCGCCTCCAAATCCGCCTCGGCCTTTGGCCGAAAGACGATTTCAAGCATCCGGGAATTTTCTGGCGAGGAAGGCATCCCAATCAAATGGCCGGGCAGGGCCGCTCTCTTCACCTTCCCTAATGAGTTGACGGAGCCGCTCTAACCGTGCGTCGCGCTCTTCAGCGCGGCGCAAGGCATCCCGCACGACTTCGCTGACCGACCCGAAGGCTCCGGATTGGACTTTGCTACGGGCATAGCTTTCTAGATGATCGCCCAAGGCAATCGATGTATTTTTTGTCGCCATGTACGCATTTTACCAATATTTGGTAACGAGTCAATGAAGCCGGGTAGATACGCCCGCCGCAATCTCCAAACTCCGCTTGCGCTTCTCGTGATCGAACACCGAACTGGCGACGATAATCTCGTCCGCCTGTGTCCGCTCGACAAAGTTCGCTATACCAGCCTTAACCGTCTCCGCCGCTCCGATAGCGCTACACGAAAGCACATCGTCTAGCGCCGAGACAAAATGCGTGGGCAAAGATGCGAGATAGCCCTCCACCGGTGGCGGCATTTGGCGGGGTTGGCCGGTACGGAGCGCAACAAAGCTTTGCTGGAGCGAACTGGCCAGATATTCGGCTTCGGCGTCGGTTTCGGCGGCGATGATGTTCATTGCGGCCATGGCGTAAGGCGCATCCAGCGCGGCGCTCGGTTTGAAATGGCTGCGGTAGATGTGGATCGCTTCGTCAAGCATCTGCGGTGCGAAATGGCTGGCGAAGGCAAAGGGGAGTCCCAAGGCGGCGGCGACCTGTGCACCGTAGAGGCTACTGCCCAATATGTAGAGCGGGACATTTGCGCCCGCGCCGGGAGTGGCGACGATGCCCGTTTGGCCATCATCTGCGAAATAGCTTTGAAGCTCCATCACGTCGCGCGGAAAGGCATTGGGCTCGCTGTCGAGTGTGCGGCGGATCGCCACGGCCACGCGCTGGTCGCTGCCAGGTGCGCGACCCAATCCCAGGTCGATGCGTCCGGGGTAAAGCGCGTCGAGAGTACCGAACTGTTCAGCGATCACCAGTGGCGAATGGTTGGGCAACATGATGCCGCCAGAACCCACGCGAATGGTTTTCGTAACGGCGGCAATGTGGCCGATGACGACGCTGGTCGCGGCGCTGGCAATTCCCTTCATGCCGTGATGTTCGGCGACCCAATAACGGGTGAAGCCAAGGTGCTCGGCATGCGCCGCCAGATCGGCGGCGTTGGCAAGCGCAGTGGCGACATTGCCACCTTCGACGATCGGGACAAGATCCAGCAGGGAGAATTTGGGCATATTGGCTAAATGGGTGCGTCGTTCCCCAAAGCCAAGCGCAATCGACTATCGACAGGTGGCGTGCCATAGCGACCGCGATGATTACCGACCTTTTTGCGCCTTTCCTGCTGACCACATTGCTCATCGAACTGACGCCAGGCCCAAATATGGCGTGGTTGGCGCTCACCAGTGCCAGTCAGGGCAAACGGTCCGGTTTTGCGGCTGTTGCCGGTGTTGCACTCGGTCTTGCCTTACTGGCGGCCGCATCCGCGGCTGGGTTGGCCGAACTGGCTACACGCTCTTCCTTGATGTTCGGTCTATTGCGTTATGCAGGAGTCGCCTATCTGCTGTGGCTGGCATGGAAAGCATGGACGGGGGAGGGCGAACTGTCGCCCAACATTGCCAACCAGAATTTGCTTGGCGCGTGGTTCAGACACGGATTGCTGCTCAATTTGCTGAACCCGAAGGCCGCCGTGTTTTTCATCACGGTATTGCCGACCTATATTTCGGCCAAATCTGCGGTAGCACCGCAGGCGGCGTTACTATCGGCCACCTATGTCGCGATCGCGACCGTCGTTCACCTGCTGATCGTGGCATTCGCAGGCCAGGCGCATGGCTGGATTTCGGCCGGCAATCGCAGCCATATGATCAGGCGCGTCTTTGCAGGGCTGCTGGCGGCGATTGCGATCTGGTTTTTGATTGGTACGGCCTGATGCTTTTCATGAATTCCTCATCCCACCATCATGGCATTCATTGCGAGACTTGGCAGGGGATGGCGGCTAAATACAGCACAGAGGAGATATCTGCATCATGACAACCGAAAGAAGCCCTGGCTGGAAGCTGTTCCTGGCCGGAATCATTGGTATTGCCCTCGTCATCCCATTGATGATGGTTTACGCGCTGGTCTGGGACCGGCAGGAGCAGTCCAACGTCGCGCAAAACTCGATCGCGGCGGGCTGGGGCGGGCCGCAGGTGATTGTAGGGCCGGTGCTGGTCATTCCCTATACCGCGAACAGCGTTGAGACTGTGGACCAGAATGGTCGCCAGACGACGCGCACTGTGCAGGTAAAGAGGGAACTTTTTCTGTCACCCGAAACCAATGCGATCAAAACCGAATTGAAACCGGACAGGAAGAAAAAGTCGATTTACGAAAGCGTGCTGTTCGTTGCAGAGAATAGCGGCAAGGCGCGCTTTGCGCTTCCTGCCGATTTTGCGCGCTACGGGATTCCGCGAGAGAATATCGACTTTGCGGGGGCAGAGCTGCGTTTTGGTGTTTCGGACGCACGGGGTTTGCAAAGGGACAGTCGGGTCGTGGTAAACGGAGCGAATCTGGCCCTTCAACCCGGCAAGGGGCTGGCCGCCTCCAATAATTCAGGCTTTTTCAGCTTTTTGGACTGGACAGGCGCTCCACCGATAGAGGTTAGCTACAGCTATGCGATCCGTGGCAACAAAGTGCTTACTATGGTGCCAAGGGGCGGTGAGACCAACTGGGATGTCCGATCCAGCTGGCCGAGCCCGAGCTTTGCCGGCGATTTTCTGCCCGTAAGGCGTGAAATCAAATCCAGCGGCTTTACCTCGAGCCATGCCGTGACAAACCTGGCGCTAGGTCAATCGATCATCGCCACCGAAGACAATGCACCGCCGCAGGAATTCGGCCTTATTCCAGAAGCAAGCAGCAGAGAGGCACCGGTTGTGGGTGGGCCAAGCCAGGCCGCCACAATCGGCCTGATCGAACCCGTCGATCTTTACAGCCAGGTCGATCGGTCGGTGAAATATGGTTTTCTGTTCATAGGCTTTACTTTCCTTGCGTTCCTGATGTTCGATGTCATCGCAGGCGCGAAGGTGGCGGCGGCGGAGTATTTGCTGACCGGCGCGGGGCTGGTATTGTTCTTTGTGCTGCTGCTTGCCTTCGCCGAGGTTGTCGGCTTCATGGGGGCCTATCTGATCGCGGCGGGTGCGATTACGGGATTGCTTACAGCCTATTCGGCGGCGGTGCTCAAAAGCTGGGTGCGCGCGCGGCTCATTGGCGGGCTGCTGGTCGGGCTATATGCGACGCTCTACGTGTTGCTGAATCTTGAGGCTTATGCGCTGATCATTGGATCCTTGCTGCTCTTTGTAGCGCTTGCGGTGGTGATGTGGGCGACCCGCTCTATCGATTGGGGCGCAAAACGCGCAGTTACAGCGGAGCCTAGCGCCAGCGCAGCATAGAACGGTCGAGCGCAGAAACGGATCGGACGCCCATGAGTTTCATGTCGCGTTCGATCTCGTCGCGCAGCTTGCCGACGATGCGTTGAACGCCTGCTTCGCCCGCAGCAGCCAGGGCATAAAGATACAATCTGCCTCCTGAGCACGCTGTCGCCCCGGCGGCGATGGCTTTCAGGACATGGCTGCCGCGCCGGACACCCCCATCGCAGATGATGTCAATTCTCCCGCCGACAGCATCGGCGATTTCTGCAATCTGGTCGAAGGGTGCGCGGGATCCATCCAGCTGCCGTCCGCCGTGGTTGGATACCATGATCGCGGTCGCGCCGATATCGACCGCGCGCTTTGCATCCTCGACCGACATGATGCCCTTTAGGCAAAACTGCCCGCCCCAATCGGACCGCACCTTTTCAGCCATGTTCCAGTCCATCGAGGTGTCGAGCATCGTGTTGAAATATTCGGCGACCGAAACCGCGACATTGGTTCCGGCATCGACATGCGTCTGCAGATTGGGGAGGGCGAACTTTTCGCGAAAAAGATAGTTGGCGACCCAGGCCGGATGGCTGGCATAACTGAGGACCGATGCAGGCGTAAAACGCGGCGGGGAGGTAAAGCCGCTGCGCAGGCAACGCTCACGGTTACCTGAAACGATGGTGTCGACGGTGAGGGCGATAGCGTCGAATTTCGCGGCCTTGCAACGCTCGATCATCGACGTGTTCAGCCCCCTATCCTTATGGATATAAAGCTGAAACAGCTTGGGCGACTTAACTTTATCACCGATTTCCTCGATACTTACAGTTGCGAGTGACGATATCCCGAACCATGTCCCGAATGCCTGTGCCGCCGTTGCAACGGCCCGTTCCCCTTGCCAATGGAAAAGGCGCTGGAGCGCGGTGGGCGAGAGCATCAACGGCATGGCAATTTTCTTGCCCATGACGGTGGCGCTCATGTCGATGTCGCTGACCCCCGCCAGGACATTGGGCACGAGGTCGCAGCCATCGAAAGCGGATGTGTTGCGATCCTTGGTCCGCTCATCGTCTGCCGCCCCGTCGATATAGTTGAACACGGGTGCGGGCAGGCGCCGTTTCGCAAGGCGCCGGAAATCGGCGACATTGTGGCAGTCGGTCAGGCGCATCGCTGGAATTAAAGGATGCCTTCGAAGAAATTGCACCTTTGCGGGGTCCCCGCCTGCAATCCGCGTTGCAGCGCGGCCATGCGCTGTTCCGACGTGCCGTGGGTAAACATGCTTTCTACAGGGGTCCGTCCCGCCTGCCGCATCAATGTGTCGTCACCGATGGCGTTTGCGGCACGCATCCCCTCTTCGATGTCCCCCGGTTCGATGCGTTCGCGATTGCGCGCGGCCCATACGCCGGCATAACAATCTGCCTGCAGTTCCATCCGCACCTGCAACTGGTTGCCCTCGGCCTGGCTGGCGCGCGATTGCAGGCGGCGGACATTGTCTGCGACGCCGGTGATATTCTGGATATGATGCCCCATTTCATGAGCAACGACATAGGCATAGGCAAAGTCGCCGCCTGCACCCATTTGCTGCTCCATTTGACCGAAGAAGCTCGTATCAAGATAAATCCCGCGATCGGACGGGCAGTAGAAAGGCCCCATAGCGGACTGGGCGGCGCCGCAGCCCGATTGGCCGCCGCCTTGGTAGAATTCGAGCCTGGCAGGCTGATATTGCGAACCTGCCTCGCGGAAAATCTGCGTCCATGTCTGTTCGGCCGAGGTGAATACCCGACATGCGTAAAGTTCGCTTTCGGTGTCGCAGGCCTGGGCGGAACCCGTTCCCTGTTGGGTGGAGGGCCCGGGTGCAACACCCGATCCGCCAAGATTGAGCATGCCGCTCGACATCACGAAATAGCCGACGACGGCAATGATGAGCAGCGTCCCGCAGCCCATTTTCCGTCCCAGCAGCATCGGTAGAAGTCCGAACAGCAGGCCAAGCATCCCGCCGCCCCCGCCGCCGCCAAATCCGCCTCCACCAGCGCCCTGGTCATTGATGTTCCCGCTGGGATCGATGTCATCCAGGCGCATGGCGATTCTCCCTTATTGCCGTGCGCCAGCATTGCGGTTAGCGAACAAAAGCGCAAGTAAAGTTCCGGCATCACAACGCAAAGGCTCTCCCCGATGTTCCTCAAAGGCAAAACCGCGCTCATTACTGGGTCCACATCCGGCATCGGCCTCGGCTATGCACGCGCGCTGGCAAAGGAGGGCGCCAATGTGATGATTAACGGTTTTGGCGACCGAGATGCCATCGACGGTTATGTCGCCGAACTTAGTGCCGCCAGCGGTGCTGGTGCCCTGTATTCAGACGCGGACATGACAAAGCCTGGGGAAATCCGCGACATGGTTGCCGATTGCACAGCGCAACTCGGCGCGCCCGATATCCTGATCAACAATGCCGGTATCCAGCATGTTGCGCCAGTTGACGAATTTCCCGAGGAGAAATGGGACGCCGTGCTGGCGATCATCCTGTCGTCTGCCTTTCACACAACGAAAGCGGCACTTCCGGCCATGAAAGCGAAAGGATGGGGGCGGGTTATCAACACCGGATCGATGCACAGTCTTGTCGCTTCGCCGTTCAAGTCGGCATATAATGCCGCGAAACACGGTTTGTCGGGCTTCACCAAGACCGTTGCGCTTGAGGTGGCGACGCAGGGCATCACCGTGAACAATATCTGCCCCGGCTACGTATGGACGCCGTTGGTGGAAAACCAGATCCCCGACACGATGAAAACGCGCGGGCTGACCCGCGACCAGGTTATCAACGACGTGCTTCTGGCCAACCAGCCCCAAAAGCAGTTTGTGCAGGTCGAGCAGCTTGCCGCTCTTGCGCTGTTCCTGTGCCGTGAAGAGGCCAGCGCAATTACCGGTACGAACCTGTCGGTCGATGGGGGATGGACGGCGCAGTAATGCTGGGTTAGCGTCAAAGGGTTCATGCTGGGGAGCAGAGAAATGAGAAGATTGTTGGGGGCAGGCGCGCTGGCCATTTTGCTGGCGGCACCATTGCAGGCACGGGATATCCGCAAGGCCGTCGAAATCGACCTGCCGTCCCTGATGGAAATCTATCGTGATTTGCACGCGAATCCGGAACTGAGCTTCCAGGAATTTCGTACCTCCGCAAAGCTGGCTGCCGAGGCCAAAAGGCTGGGCTTTGCGGTCACGGAGAAGGTCGGGCAAACCGGCGTGGTGGCGGTCATGGAAAATGGACCCGGCCCGGTGGTTATGATCCGCGCCGATATGGACGGTCTCCCGGTTATCGAACAAACCGGTTTGCCCTACGCATCCAAAGTGAAAGGCGTCAGCAAATCGGGACTCGAGACAGGTGTCATGCATGCTTGCGGGCACGATACCCATATGTCAGCCTGGGTGGGCACTGCGCGCCAGCTTGTTGCCAACAAGGACAAATGGTCCGGCACATTGGTAATGATCCTGCAGCCTGCGGAGGAAATCGGGTCTGGCGCACGGGCGATGCTTGCCGATGGCCTCTATACCCGCTTTCCCAAACCCAAATATGTCATCGGTTTCCACGACGCCGCGCAGTTTCCTGCAGGGGCGATCGGCTATTCTTCGGGCTTTGCACTTGCCAATGTCGATAGCGTCGATATCAAGGTCAAGGGCGTCGGGGGACATGGCGCATATCCGCATACGACCAAGGACCCCATTGTTCTCGCGTCGCGCATCGTGGGATCTTTGCAAACGCTGGTCAGCCGTGAGGTCGATCCGCAAGACGCGGCTGTCGTGACGGTAGGCAGTATTCATGGGGGTGCAAAACACAACATCATCTCTGACGAGGTGACGATGCTATTGACCGTACGGAGCTATTCGGACGAAACGCGGAAGCTGTTGCTGGACGGTATCAAGCGAATTGCCAAGGGCGAGGCGATGGCTGCGGGTATGCCCGAAGACAAAATGCCGGAGGTTAGAATCGCAGAGGACGAATTCACCCCCGCCACTTATAACACGCCTGCACTGACGGCGCGCATGGCTGCTTTGTTCAAGGAGCGCTTTGGCGAAAAGCGGGTGATTTCGACGCCACCGGTCATGGGTGGCGAGGATTTCAGTGAATTCTACCGCGCGGACAAGGCAAATGTGGAAAGCCTGATCTTTTGGGTCGGCGGTGTTCCACAAGGACAATATGACGAGGCGATGAAGACCGGCAAGCCGTTGCCGTCGCTTCATTCGCCATATTGGGCGCCGGATGCCGAAAAGGTCGTAGCGACGGCCACCGAAGCGATGACGGCGGCTGCTATCGACTTGATGAAGAAACCGAGCTAGGCGTTACTGGCCGACATCCATTACGGGAGCGGCCGCCTCCGGTTGTGCTGTCGCGGATGGCATCCCGGTGCCACCAATGCCGTAACTCGGTGCGGAGCTCTGGCCGTAATTGTAGCTGTAGTTTGGAGACGCCTGCGCCGGTTGCGCCCAGCTGTTTGCCGGGTTTTGCTGGTTTTGCGTAACGCCAACGGGGTTACCGTCGATCAATGGCTCACCGATGAGGAAATCTTCCTCATCCTCTTCTTCGGGCTGCTCTTCCGAATCTTCGGGAAGCGCCGCTTCCTCTTCAACTGACTCGACGGTCGGCGGTGGCGCCACGGGTATGCCTTCGGCTGGTGATGCATTGGGCGTTTGCGAGGCGAAGTCGATATCCGTGGGTGTAAGCATGGCGATCACCCCAGCGATACTGAGGACACCCAGCAGCAATTTTTGAATATTGTCCATTGTCAGTCCCGGCCAGTTGGAATGCACAGGCATATGGGAAGGCCGTTAATATAATATTAGCGATGCGGCGCTGTTTCAGCGCACAAAAATTGCCGCCGACATTTCTGTCGGCGGCAAAGGTGTTTTCCTCCCCAGGAAAACGAAATTCAACAGGGCTTACTTGCCACCAGCGCTGCCAAGACGGTGATAAAGCCGCGCAAATTTCACCGATTCGGGCTTGTCCTTGATGGCTTCCAGATAAAAGACCAGTGCCTGACGAAGCAGCGTCAGGTCTTCGGTGGAAAGAACGGCGCGGGCGCGGGCGGGTTCACTCATCTGGCCTCTCCTCAGGCTGCGTTGGCGAACTGGTTCATCGTGTTGTCCTTGCCGCCGGCCTTCAGGGCAGCTTCGCCGGCAAAGGCCTCCTTATGATCGTCTCCAATGTCGGAACCGGACATATTCTGGTGCTTGACGCAAGCAATGCCCTGACGGATTTCCTTGCGCTGTACCCCTGCAACATAGCCGAGCATGCCCATCTCGCCGAAATAATCCTTGGCGAGATTGTCGGTGCTGAGCGCAGCGGTGTGGTATGTCGGCAGTGTGATCAGATGGTGGAAGATACCGGCGCGCTTGGCAGCATCGTGCTGGAATGTGCGAATTCGGTTGTCCGCCTCGATGCCCAGATCGGTTTCGTCGTACGAGGCACTCATCAGATTTGCGCGGTCGTAAGCCGATACATCCCTGCCTTCGGCCGTCCATGCATCGAACACCTGCTGACGGAAATTGAGCGTCCAGTTGAAGCTGGGCGAGTTGTTGTAGGCAAGTTTGGCATTGGGCACGACGTCGCGGATGCGGTCGACCATACCCGCAATTTGCTCGATATGCGGCTTTTCGGTCTCGATCCAGATCAGGTCTGCGCCATTCTGTAATGACGTGATGCAGTCGAGCACGCAGCGGTCTTCGCCGGTACCCGGACGGAACTGGAACAGGTTCGAGGGCAGGCGTTTGGGCCGCAACAACTTGCCGTTGCGGTTCAGAATGACATCGCCATTCCGCGCGGTTGCGGGGTCGATTTCCTCGCAATCGAGGAAGCTGTTATACTGGTCACCCAGATCGCCGGGCTCTTTCGACACCGCGATCTGTTTGGTGAGGCCGGCGCCCAGTGAGTCGGTCCGCGCAACGATGATCCCGTCGGGAACGCCAAGTTCGAGGAAAGCATAGCGACAGGCGCGGATTTTCTGCAGGAAATCTTCATGCGGAACGGTGACCTTGCCGTCTTGATGCCCGCACTGTTTTTCATCCGAAACCTGGTTTTCGATCTGCAGTGCGCAGGCACCAGCCTCAATCATCTTCTTGGCGAGCAGATAGGTCGCTTCAGCGTTGCCGAACCCCGCGTCGATGTCGGCAATAATCGGCACGACATGGGTTTCGTAATTCTCGATCTTGCCCAGTAACTCGGCTTCTTTTGCCGCGTTGCCTTCATCGCGCGCATTGTCGAGGTCGCGGAACAGCAGGTTGAGTTCCCGGCTGTCGGCCTGACGCAGGAAGGTGTAGAGTTCTTCGATCAGCGCCGGAACGCTGGTTTTTTCGTGCATCGACTGATCCGGCAGGGGACCGAACTCGCTGCGAAGCGCGGCTATCATCCAGCCGGACAGATAGAGATAGCGCTTCTTTGTAGTACCGAAATGCTTTTTGACGGCGATCATCTTCTGCTGCGCAATAAAGCCATGCCAGCAACCGAGCGACTGCGTGTAGTTGGCCGGATCGGCATCATAGGCAGCCATATCCTGGCGCATGATTTTGGCTGTATAGCGGGCGATATCAAGGCCGGTCTGGAAGCGGTTCTGGAGTTGCATGCGGGCAACCGCTTCAGCGCTGATTGAGTCCCATGTTCCGTTCTGCGCAGCAATGAGTTTGTCAGCGTCGTTGATATTGCTTTGGTAAGACATATACATTTCCTTAAGGAGAGTTTCCTTCTGGGCCGAAAATTGCAGACACTAACCGGGAAGGCCAATGTATTTTGTAATATTTGTTGTGTTTGCGTCGCAACAATATCCTTCACGGTTGTAAACATGTAATTATTATGACAATAATGAGTCATGTCCGAGCGTAAGCTTTTTGCGGGCCACGCCGTCCGCCGTATTCGCCGCGCCAATGGCCTGACCCAGGCGGTGATGGCCGAGGCGCTGGCTGTTTCGCCGTCTTACCTCAACCTGATCGAGCGCAATCAGCGGCCACTTACGGCGGCTCTCCTCCTCAAACTCGCCGAGCGCTACGATTTCGATCCGCGTACGCTGACCGGTGCGACACCCGGCGGAGGTGTCGAAGCGATCCGTCGCCGCCTTGCCGACCCGATGTTCGCCGATCTCAGTATCGACCGTTCGCAGGTTGAGGAGTGGATCGCCGCCAGCCCCGATGCAGCAGAGGCCTTTGCTCGCCTGTTCGACCGGCTATCGGGGGGCGGCACGGGCACCACGCCTGCCGCCACCGAACCTGAAGCAATAGCCTCCGCCCGCCGCGAAATCGAACGATGGCGCAACCACTTCGCCGATCTCGACGCGCAGGCCGAGGCGCTTGCCGACGAACTGCGATTGAGTAACCCCGACCTGTATGCCGCCATCACCGAGCGGTTGCGCGTCAAGCATCAGCTCAGTATCCGGATCCTGCCCTTTGACGTGATGCCTGGCCATCTGCGCCGTCTCGATCTTCATGCGCGTCAGTTGCAACTGAGTGAACTGCTTGACCCTGCGAGCCGCACCTTTGCCGCAGCCTTTCAGCTTGCGATGCTGGAGGCAAAGGCAGAAATCGACGCGCTGGTGGCAGGGGCAAGTTTTGCCGAACGCGCGGGCGAGCGTCTCTACCGCCGCCATCTGACCAGCTATTTTGCGGCCGCAGTCATGATGCCTTATGCCCGGTTTTTGCGTGCATGCGAGGCGACCGGCTATGACATCATGTTGCTGCAACGCCGATTTGGTGCGGGTTTCGAGCAGGTTGCCCACCGTCTGACCACGCTGCAACGTGTTGGACAGCGCGGACTTCCCTTCTTCATGCTGCGTATAGATCGTGCCGGGCAGAGCAGCAAACGCTATGCAGGGGCAAGCGCGTCGCCGCTGGTCGAGACCGAACGCCGCTGCCCGCTATGGCAGGTCCACAATGTGTTTGCGCGCCCTGGCACATTGATGCCGCATTTGGTGGAGTTGGAAGACGGCAGCCGATGGTTCACGCTCTCCCGCACCGTGCATCCCCAAACGGCTGTGAGCGGCGCGGTCGAAGCCGAATTTGCGATCTGCCTTGGCCTCGATGCCCGGCTTGCAGCATCTTTGGCGGCCGCTCGAGGCGTCGAGCTGACCACCGGGGCCGCGGCCCCCATCGGCCTTGGCTGCGCCGCCTGCACCCGCCCGGAATGCCCCCAACGCAGCGCGCCGCCAGCAGGCAGGGTACTGGTGTTCAACGAGCGCGAACGCGGAATGTCGCCTTTCGCCTTTGATCGGGATTAGCCCAAAAACTCTCGTATACGTTCCAGTACCACTTCCATCGCCGGTTCGTGCGCGCGCAATATGTGGTTGTCGGTGTCGAGAGTGACCAGCGACGCGCCCTTTATTGACGACGCGAGCAAACGGCCTCAGATTGTCAAGGAACTGAAAATGGCTACCCAATATTCAATGATCCAGCCTCAGGCAGTTGAAACTGCCCGGCTGCTTGGCATATGCTTCAAGTTATCAAGCATGACCGCCGTTATCAGCGTAAGCTTGGGCGTTTATATGGGCATCGGCAGCGATCACACGCTTGCACCGGTCCATGTCCATCTCAATCTGGTCGGCTGGGTAAGCCTGTTCCTATTCGGGATGTTTTACAAATCCCATCCGAACGCCAATGGAAGTGCGGCTGTGGTGCAGGTCTCATTGGTGAGCATCGGCTATATTGTTATGTTGTCCGGTCTTGCGGGGCTTTTGCTGACCGCGAGTGCAGCATTCATGCCGCTGGCAGTAGTCGGCTCATTGCTGGTCTGGGCCGGTTTTCTTCTCTTCTTCATCCTCGTGGCCCGAACCGCCAGGACTGGTCCCTGCGGGTGACGCTTGTTTACCGGCGCGAGGCGGACGAATGGTTACTGGTGCACCGCCATGCCGATCCGCTCGCTAACGGCATTACGGTCGAGCAATCTGCGGCGTTAGCGCGGGGGAACAAAGATTCCTGACAACAATGTCGCGTGAGTGAAATACGAATTCGATATTTTTTCCCCGCGCCGGGTTTGCGACCCCTCGGTTTAGGTT
>JACVCM010000060.1 GCA_016742125.1 Sphingomonadaceae bacterium
CTTCAGGGTGATAGCCCGAATTGCCGTAAGGCGACGTCCCGCCGGTCCCGATCCATTTGTTGCCGCCCTCGTGGCGCTTTTCCTGTTCTTCCAGCCGCTTTTTCAGCGTCTCCATCAATTCGTCCCAGCTCCCCATTTTCTCGATGGCGGCCATTTCTTCTGGGCTCAGATATTTTTCGGCGATTGCCTTCAGCCAGTCAGCCGGGATATCGACGGGATTCTGGCCGTAATCGGTAAAAATGCCCTTGAAGACCTTGCCGAATACCTGATCGAAACGGTCGAGCAGCGCCTCGTCTTTCACCAGCGTTGTGCGGGCCAGATAGTAGAACTCCTCAGGACTTTGCTGGATGACGTCTGCGTCGAGCGCTTCAAGCAATGCCAGATGCTCCTTGAGCGAAGCAGGGATTCCTGCGGTTCGCAATTCTTCCATGAACGAAAAAAACACGGCCTACTCCTCGACATCGACCTTGGACCTAGTGCAGCCTGAAAATGGCGACGTCAACGGGGCGTGGTTAACCATCCGATAACCATATCGCTCTAGTTTCGGCTCTGGACATCAAGAAAAGGTCGGCTCGCCCATGAAAATGGACAAAATCGAGGTTCAGGACAATCACTGGATCCGCGAAACTGCAAGAATTTGCGGGGACGTTACCGTCGGTTGCGCCGAAGCGGCCGGAATTCTGGAAAAGGCGCTGGCGTCGACCGACTGGCTCAAGCAGCAACATGGGCAGTTGTCCGACCTGACGCTGCGTCTGGATTCCGATATTGCGGAGGTAACGCAGGCCACCTCCGATGCACGATCGCTCGCTGATGCCGCGATTTCGAAGCTGAAGGCGGGAACAGAGACAGTGGAGATGTCGCTCGACAGCTTTTCGCAGCTGGTAGGACTCATCGGCAATCTGGGTGAACATATTACGGGCTTTGCTAGTGCCATGGAGCAGGTAAAGCGCGTGTCGCAGTCAATTGACTCGATCGCGCGCACCACAAACATGCTGGCGCTGAATGCTGCGATCGAGGCGGAAAAAGCGGGTGAAGCAGGGCAGACCTTTGCTGTCGTGGCGGCTGAAGTAAAAAAGCTTGCCCTCGACACACGTCGTGCGGCTGTGGAAATTACCGGAACCGTCAATTCGCTATCCGATGAAGCTGCCAAATTTGTCGGGCAGATCGAGGATGGGGTTGCGACCAGCGGAGCAGCTCAACAACAATTTTCCAGTTTGCAGCAATTGCTGCTGGGCGTCAGCGACGTGATGGGGCAAGTGGGTGAGCATAATCGGGAAATTGCCGACAGCACTGCGCTTATCCATCAAGGGCTTACAGATTCGCAGCGCGTCCGGGACGCCGTGGCCGCAGCAAATGGCGAGATGTTCGCGGCGGTGGGTGATGCACACGGGCAGATAATGAGCCTGGAGCTACAAGCCAACCGCATGTTCGACAATATCGTACATAGCGGTTTTTCGGTCGAGGATCTTGAATTTGTTGAACTGGCCAAAGCTGAGGCCGACATGCTGGTGAAAGCGGCCGAAGCCGCGATCTCAAATGGCACGCTGACCATGGATGCTGTGTTCGATACCGATTATCAGCCAATTCCGGGCAGTAATCCGCCGCGTTTTACGACCAAGCTGACCAAATGGGCCGAACAGAACTGGCAACCGATCATCGAGGATGTGAAAAGGCAGCGCCCCGATGCCATCCTGTCCTGCGTCCCCACCAGCCGCGACGGTTTCCTTCCGATCCACCTCAAAGAATATTCGCGGGCACCGACCGGCGATCTTGCCCATGACACCAAATACTGCCGAAATGGCCGGATATTGCTCGGCGGCATTGACGACATCGCCAAGGCCAGCGATCAGGATTATATGATGGCCGTATACCGTCAGGAGGGCGATGGCACGACCTACAAGATCGTACGAAATGTCTACGTACCGATATATATCAATGGCCGCCGCTGGGGCGACGCAGAGATTGCGTACGTCATCTAGGCGTTGGTGCGACGCGCCATGAAGGCGAGTCTTTCGAACAGCATGACGTCCTGCTCGTTTTTGAGCAGTGCACCGTGGAGCGGCGGGATAGCTTTTGTCGGATCGCGCGATTGCAGCACTTCGAGTGGCATATCCTCGTGCAGCAGCAGTTTGAGCCAGTCGAGCAACTCACTGGTGGAAGGCTTTTTCTTCAATCCGGGCACGTCGCGAACCTCGTAGAAAATATCCATCGCCTTCGACACCAATATCTTCTGAATGCCCGGGAAGTGCACGTCGATGATGGCCTGCATCGTGTCGCGATCGGGGAATTTTATATAGTGGAAAAAACAACGGCGGAGGAAAGCGTCGGGGAGTTCCTTTTCATTGTTCGAGGTAATGATGACAATGGGTCGTTCGACCGCCCGAACCGTCTCATGCGTTTCGTAAACATAGAATTCCATCCGGTCGAGTTCCTGCAACAGATCGTTGGGAAATTCGATATCGGCTTTATCGATCTCGTCGATGAGCAGCACGGGCAGTTGCGGGCTTGTGAACGCCTCCCAAAGCTTCCCCCTTTTTATATAGTTCCTGATGTCATGCACACGTTCGTCGCCAAGCTGACTGTCGCGTAGTCGCGCCACCGCGTCATATTCGTACAGCCCCTGATGTGCTTTGGTGGTGGACTTGATGTTCCATTCGATCAGCGGGGCGCCCATCGCGGTTGCAATTTCCTGCGCCAGCACGGTCTTGCCTGTTCCTGGTTCGCCCTTGACCAGCAGTGGCCTTCGCAGCCTGGTCGCCGCATTGACTGCGACCTTCAGGTCATCGGTGGCCACATAATTATCGGTGCCTTCAAAGCGCATGGACGAACCCCGTTTGTTAATCGAACGGTTAATTCGTTAAGTGCGCGCTGGACTATATGCAACCCATTAAAGGGTTTCAGCCAGCCATCATCTCAGTATGGCGCGCGGCGAGCAACTGCCACAATCCGCGTTGCTGTGCCAGAAGCTGACCCGAACCGAAGAACATGGCGCGGCGATAGCCAGCGCCGTCGTCGAGTTGCTCCGCCAGTTTGCCGCAATGGTCAACCGAGGGGAGCGTTGTCGCAGGTGCCTCAAGCCCGATGTGAAGAGCCACCTGATCGAGCAGCGCCCGGGTCTGGTGCCAGTCAACCACGAATGCAATTGCGGCCCCGGCCGGGCATCCCTTACGATCGGACGTGGCCAGCATCTCGAAATTCTTCGATTGGCCCTCAATCAAGGCGGTAACCTTGTCTTGACCTGCCAAACGCCGGATAGGGCCGGCAGTGACAGTCAGTTCATTGAGATAGCTACGTTCGGCCGTCATACCGTCGATGGCCTCGATCAGCCATTTGCGCGCTGCGTCATCCACGATCTTGTGTGCGGCATAATCGACAATACCAGGATGTCGACCATGGGATATGTTCATGAAATGGGCGATGTCAGCCAATAGCGCTACGCGCGCAGTCTTGGCAGGCGAGCGCAAGTCGGGCCTTTCCCCATGGCTGCCGAGGAACGACAGCAGGGGTTTGACGACGGGCAGGCTGCCGTCGGACAAAATGGTGCGCACAAAGATGTCGCCAAAAGCGTCATCCATTTGTGGCCGCGCCAGATTTTCCATATTCGCTCCGCCCTTTGGTCCATGCATCCGCTGCCGGACGCTTAAGCCTGTCGGGATAGCGAAAAGTCTTAAAAAACTGGTTTACGGGGAGAAAACTTTTGGGTGCCTACCAAATTCTGACTTGGGTAGCGTCGATCACCCTGGCAAATTCTTTGCTCACGCTATGCCGATCGACCATATCCACTTTCCACGGTAGGCTGGACTCGTCAAAAGCTTCAGATATGCGCGCAAGTAGCGCAAGCGGGATCGCTTTTTGGGCGTCGATTACAAGATCAAGATCGGACCAAGGCTTGCATTGGCCCGTTGCCCGACTGCCAAATACATGCACCTGAGTGTTGTCCGGAAGGTGCCTGCGAAGAATTTCCAATACGGTCGTTTTTTCGTGGTCAGACAGATGTGGTGACCGACTCATAGGGGCGGGCGTTGCATGAGACGCCGGAGTAAATCGGCCGCTTCGGTTAGAAAAGACGGAATGCCCTCAGTCACCTGGAGCGCCTTTGCCTCGTAATATGTATGTGACGTAATGTTGCGCATTTCGCGCCAGGTCCGCCATTCAGACCAGTCGCTTGCGACCAGTCCTTGCTCGCTCGCTGTGCGAATGAGCTCGGGAAACGTCATGCGGTCGACAGCTTCGGGGTTGGCAGATCCGGCCTCTAACGCACGGCGAAGCATTTTGTGGGCTAGATCGTAGGTAAACTCGAACCTCTGGATCAGTCCGTCGCGGATTTGCGCGTCACTGGTATCCGTCGCGTAACGGTCAAGCCCCTCTCGGAGCCGATCAACGGCATTAACAAGAGCCGAGAAATCTAGCGCCACCTGGCTTACTGGTCCAAAAACGACCGCATCTTCCGCGACCGGCTCGGATGCTTCAGCTTCCGCAGTGCCTTCGCCTCGATCTGGCGGATACGTTCGCGCGTTACGCTGAACTGCTGGCCGACTTCCTCGAGCGTGTGGTCGGTGTTCATGCCGATGCCGAAGCGCATGCGCAGCACGCGTTCCTCGCGCGGCGTCAGCGACGCCAGCACGCGGGTTACGGTTTCTTTCAGGTTCGCCTGGATTGCCGCGTCGACCGGGATGATTGCATTCTTGTCCTCGATGAAGTCGCCCAGATGACTGTCTTCCTCATCGCCGATAGGCGTTTCGAGGGAAATCGGCTCCTTGGCGATTTTCATCACCTTGCGGACCTTCTCAAGCGGCATCGACAGGCGTTCGGCCATTTCCTCCGGCGTCGGCTCGCGGCCCTGTTCATGGAGGAACTGGCGACTGGTGCGAACCAGCTTGTTGATCGTCTCGATCATGTGCACGGGAATGCGGATAGTTCGCGCCTGGTCGGCAATGCTGCGGGTGATCGCCTGCCTGATCCACCAGGTGGCGTAGGTGCTGAACTTGTATCCGCGGCGATATTCGAACTTATCAACCGCCTTCATCAGGCCGATATTGCCTTCCTGGATGAGATCGAGGAACTGAAGGCCACGATTGGTATATTTTTTGGCGATCGAGATAACGAGGCGAAGGTTGGCCTCGACCATTTCCTTCTTCGCAATACGCGCCTCACGCTCGCCCTTTTGCACCATGTTGACGATACGGCGGAATTCGCCAAGGCTCATGCCGGTATTGGCGGCAATATCCGCGATTTCGCTGCGGATGCGTTCGGCGCCGGCTGCTTCGTTGGTGGCGAACGCGTTCCATTTCTTGTCGATATTCGAGACATCCGACAGCCAGTTCTCGTCGAGTTCATGGCCCATATAGCTATCGAGGAAAGCCTTGCGCGGTACTTTATGACGCTCGGCAAGGCGCAGCATCTGACCGCCAAGCGCAGTCAGGCGTCGGTTGAACGAATAGAGCTGATCTACAAGATATTCGATCTTGTTCGCGTGGAATTGCACGCTCTCCACCTCGGCAGTCAATTCTTCACGTAATTTGTGATATTTATTCTCCGAAGCCGAGGAGAATTCTTCGCCTGCGTTGAGCGCTCGCATGCGTTCCAGCTGCACATGCGAGAATTTCTTGAACAGTGACGCGATCTTGGCAAAACGTTCCAAAGCCTCCGGTTTCAGCGCTTCTTCCATCTGCGCCAGCGACAGCGTGTTGTCTTCTTCCTCTTCTTCAACCGGGCGCGCGCGGCGTTCGGTCATGTCATCGTCATCATCGTCGCCGCCTACTTCGGGCTCGTCCTCGACCTCTTCCTCTTCTTTGTAAGAGACGCCTGCGGTCTTCTCACTGATTTCGCCGTCGCCTTCCTCGTCTTCGTCGTCGCTGAGCGTTTCGGGTGCCTTCGACAGCATCGCGTCCAAATCGAGAATTTCGCGCAACTGCATCTCGCCATTGTTGAGCGCGTTCGACCAGTCGATGATGGCATGGAAAGTGATGGGGCTTTCACACAGGCCCAGGATCATGGTGTCGCGGCCGGATTCTATGCGTTTGGCAATCGCAATTTCGCCTTCGCGGGATAACAGCTCAACCGCGCCCATTTCGCGCAGATACATACGCACAGGGTCGTCGGTGCGTTCGCCGGTACCGGTTTTCTTGGTGGTGTTGGTCAGCGAGCGGGGATCGTTTTCGGAGATATTGTCGATGGTTTCGACATCTTCCTCTTGGCTCTCCTCGCCATCCTCGCCGGCTTCGTCGCTCTCGACGATCTGCACGCCCATGTCGTTGATCGCAGACATCACATCCTCGATCTGCTCCGAGGACATCTGGTCCTGCGGCAGTGCAGCGTTCAACTCATCATAGGTAAGGAATCCGCGGCGTTTGGCCTTGGCGAGCAGTTTTTTTACCGTAGCATCGTTCAAATCGATCAGCGGAGCGTCGCCGCCTTCATTCATCTCGTCTTCGTTTTCGTTCGCGCGCGTAGCCAAAACTCTTATCCCCAAATCTACAGACCGTCCGCATCGCGCCTGAAAAATGCGATAATGCGGTCGTCAAATGCTTTCTTCTCGGCTCGTAACCGTTGCTGCTCGGCGAAAGTCTCGTCGGTCATCTCCAAACTCGCCAACAGCGTGGCGCGTTCCAGAGCCTCTTCCAGCGCGGGACGCTGCTTCATCAGCCTGATTGCTTCACCCAATTCCTTTGAAACGTCGGATAATCCGCCGCTTTCCACCCCTGCTTCTCCACGATTGAAGACAAACACCTTGCCGTTGCTGTGGAGGAGCGCCGTGGCGACATTATACAACTTCTCGTCCAATATGGTAAGAAGGTCCTCTGTTTCAAGCGATTCTTTCGTAAAACTTGCGTCCAGCATTGCGCCCAGCAATTGCGCGTGATTCGGGTCCGGCGGAACATAATCGCTGAGCGCCTCATGGTGCCTCTGGATAAGGTCGGGATTACGCAAAAGCGCGCCGAGTACGCCCTGAACAAGGAAGTCGGGATTTTTGGCGTTGAAGCTCTTGGTTTCCGCCCCTGGTGGCAGGATTTGCGGTTTGCGCCAATCCTGTCGCAGATTTTTGCGCGCCGAAGCGGCGGGTTGGAACGGCGTGCGCGACGTTGGAGCGAACAGCCGGTCAAAACGTTCACGAAAGGCATCGGAATAATGACGCCGGATTTCGGCATCGGCTATATTCGCGATATGCGCGCCCAAACGCTGCTTCAGGCCAGCCCGGTCTTCGGGGGTATCCAGCGGCCCAGCCGCAACCTCGAAGCGCCACAGGCGGTCCACAAGCGGTTCTGACGCGTCCAGCAAAGCCGCCAACGCTTTGGGACCGGACTGTTTGACCAGATCATCGGGGTCCTGTCCTTCCGGCAAAGTCACAAATTGCAGGCTGTGTCCGGGTTTGAGCAGCGGTAGCGCCCGCAAAGCGGCCCGTATTGCCGCTTTCTGCCCCGCCGCGTCGCCATCGAAGCAGAGCAGCGGCTTCTCGGTCATCCGCCATAGCATCTGGATTTGCTGCTCGGTCAGCGCGGTGCCCAGCGGCGCGACGGCGTCGGCAAAGCCCGCCTGCGCGATGGCGATGACGTCCATATAGCCCTCGACCACAATGACGCGACCTGTCTGCCGCGAGGCAGGCGAGCATTTGTCGAGATTGTAGAGTGTGCGGCCCTTGTCGAAGAGCGGCGTATCGGGAGAATTCAGATATTTCGGCTCGCCCTCGCCAAGGATACGGCCGCCAAAAGCGATCACCCGCCCGCGCGGGTCGCGGATCGGGATCATCATGCGACCACGGAAGCGGTCATAGGGCTCTTTTCCATCGACGGCGATGAGAAGGCCAGCCTCAATTAACATTGAAGTTTCAAAGGCTTTGAGGGCAGTTTTCAGGCCCGACCTGCTATCCGGAGCAAAACCGAGGCCGAAATCGCGGATTGTGGTCGCCGAAAAGCCGCGCTTTTCAAGATACGCCCGTGCGCCAGCGCCTGCCACGCTGCCCAACTGCTGCACAAACCAGTCCTGTGCTGCAGCCATGACGTCATAAAGATTATTCGCTTTTTCAGCACGTTGCGCCGCGCGGGGATCGGGGGCAGGGACGTCCATACCGGCTTCCGCCGCCAGTTCCTTGATCGCATCCATGAACGACAGTCCGCGCTGGTCGGTCATCCAGCGGATGGCGTCGCCATGCGCTGAGCAGCCGAAGCAGTGGTAGAAGCCCTTCTCGTCATTGATCGTAAAACTCGGGGTCTTTTCGTTATGGAAGGGGCAGCAAGCCTTATACTCCCGCCCCGCGCGCGTAATCTTGACACTGCGGCCAATCAGCGCGGACAGGGTGATCCGTGAACGCAGTTCGTCCAGCCATTGCGGTGTGAGGGTCATTTTTGTTCACGCGGAGACGCGGAGACGCGGAGATTTAAGAACTTAAAAACTCGGCGTGCTCTGCGCCCTATGCGTGAAATATTTCTGGGTTCACGCAGAGGGCGCGGCGTTCGCAGAGTAAATCCACTCCGCGTCTCCGCGTCTCCGCGTGAACAAAAAATAGTCCGGTATGCCAAGATCACCCCAGCGCCGCCTTCACTGCCGCGCTCGCCTTGCTCATGTCCAACTGAGGCCCGTGGCGTTCTTTCAGGGTCGCCATCACGCGGCCCATGTCTTTCAGACTTTCCGCGCCGAGCTCGGTCTTGATCGCTTCAATAGCCGCGCTGGTTTCGGCCTCGCTCATCTGCGCCGGGAGAAATTCCTCGATAACCGCCAGTTCGGCCTTCTCGACCGCTGCCAGTTCGTCACGGCCGCCCTGTTCGTAAAGCGCAATCGATTCGCGGCGTTGCTTGACCATTTTCTGTAGCACCTCGACCACCAGCGCGTCGTCGTCGGGTTGGCTAGCGGCGGTACGCAGCTCGATGTCGCGGTCCTTGATCTTGGCGAGGATGAGGCGGACGGCGGCGAGGCGGTCCTTTTCGCCGGCCTTCATGGCACTGATCTGCGCGGCTTTGATGGTGTCTCGAATCATGTCGTCTCTCGGTCTGGAAATGAGCGTGAGGTGATACTCAATGCTCACCTTATCGTCACCCTGAACTTGTTTCAGGGTCCATTTCCCCTCTCGGTCATTCGGTCTTTCGTGACACGACTGACCCTGAAACAAGTTCAGGGTGACGGGCAGGAAGCGATAATTGTGGAAAGCGACCGACTAGCCATTGACGCCACGCCAAACCCCCTCTAGGCGCGGTGCCTTAGCGACATCGCCAGAACTTTTGCCCGAAGGAGCGCCACAATGGCCGACCCTACCACTACGCGCGCGCCACAAGGAGCGACAGGCGTATTGGTATTGGCGTCCGGCGAGGTTATCTGGGGCAGGGGCTTTGGCGCAGAGGGGCAGGCGGTGGGGGAGGTTTGCTTCAACACCGCGATGACCGGCTATCAGGAGATCATGACCGATCCCAGCTACGCCGCGCAGATCATCAACTTCACCTTTCCGCATATCGGCAATGTCGGTGCGAACCCCGAGGATGTCGAGGCGCTAAACCCGCATGCGCTGGGCGCGATCGTGCGGCAAGATGTGACCGACCCGTCGAACTTCCGTGCCACCCAGCATTTCGATGCGTGGATGAAGGCGAACGGACGGATCGGGCTGTCGGGCGTCGATACGCGGGCGTTGACGCGGTTGATCCGTGAGCGCGGCGCGCCCAATGCGGTGATTGCGCATTCGGCGAGCGGTGATTTCGATGTGCCGGCGATGCTGGCGCGGGCGAAGGCCTGGGCGGGGCTTGAGGGCATGGATCTGGCCAAGGATGTGACGACGTTGCAGACCTATGGCTGGGATCAGGGGTTGTGGAAATTGGGTGAGGGCTATGCACTCCCCCTCCCGCTTGCAGGAGGGGCAAGGGGTGGGGCGAGCGAAGCGAGCTCTGCCGTCCCCGATACGTCGCTGCCCACCCCCAACCCCTCCCGCACGCGGGAGGGGAGCAGGAAAGTTGTCGCCATCGACTATGGCATCAAGCACAACATCCTGCGCAATCTGGTCGATGCAGGCTGCGACGTCACCGTGGTCAGTGCGACGGCGACGTTCGAGGAAATCATGGTGCACGCCCCCGACGGCCTGTTCCTGTCTAATGGCCCCGGCGACCCGGCGGCGACGGGGGAATATGCCGTGCCGGTCATCCAGCAATGGCTGGAGACAAAAAGGCCGCTGTTCGGCATCTGCCTCGGGCACCAGATGCTCGGGCTGGCGGTGGGCGCGCGGACGGAAAAGATGCACCAGGGCCACCGCGGCGCGAACCATCCCGTGAAGCGGCTTTCCGATGGCGCGGTCGAGATTACCAGCATGAACCACGGCTTTGCCGTCGATGCGGCGAGCTTGCCGGACAACGCGAAGCCAACGCACACCAGCCTGTTCGACGGCAGCAATTGCGGTTTTGAACTCACCAACCAGCCCGCATTCAGCGTGCAATATCACCCTGAGGCGTCGCCGGGGCCGCAGGACAGCCATTATCTGTTCGAGAAGTTTGCGGGGATGATGGGGTGAGAAAGAAAACTCTCAAATTCGGATTTGCGCTGTTTATAGCTTGCCAAGCGTCTCAGCTTGCCGCTCAAACTCCGCCAACAGATTTTGACTTTGCCAAGGCAAAAATTGGCGATTGGTCGGTCAAGGCAGAAACCGAGGTGTTGTGGAGCATTGATCAAGGCAAATTGCTTCCACGGGTGGAAAACGTAAACTGTTACGGTCAATCAGCCGATGCCGACCTTAGTTTGAATTCTGCCATGCAATTAAATCTTTTCATACGGTTTCGAGGCCCGGGCGAGGACGGCGACATCGGTGAGATCACATTAATTGGCGATCATCTGTGGCTGTATGTAGATGGAGAGCGATGGGAGTTTGCAAATATTGAGCGGCGTCCAAGCGCCCTTCTCAACGTCAGCTATCCCGTGAACAATGATAAAGACCAAATCATAATTCCCGTTTGGCGAGGCTTTCAAGCCGTTAGAAAGACAACCAAAGATTCTTGGAAAAATTTCGATTTGATCCAAGACAAGTTGCTTTCGGCCAAGAAGCTGGCTTGGAGCTTCAAAAGCCGGGACTGGGCGGTCGTTAATCGAGAGCTGAACGAGTTGCCGAAAGGATGGGAAACCTCGCGTTACCCAATTGATAACACGCATTGGCGTGCAGTGAACGAATGGTGCAGCAGGCAAATCGCATCTGACAGTGCTCGCACCTTACCAACAGACCTTTTGAAATACACCGAACAATAATGCCCAAACGCACTAACATCTCCTACATCCTCATCATCGGTGCTGGCTCGATGATCATCGGGCAGGCGTGCGAGTTCGGTCATATGGGCGTCCGGTTGCTCAGGTCTCCCAGGGATTGATGATCGTGGCACCGGTCCTTTGCATATGGCCGCCGTTACGGGTGACTACCGGCATGTCAGCGGCAATGGCCTGTGCGCAGATTAGCAGGTCGAAATCGGGGATTGGCGTTCCAACTCCTGTCAGTTCGGCCTTCAATTTCCCCCAAACCGTTGCCGTCAGAAAATCCGGATATAATATCCGGTCGGAAATTCTCAGGACGACATCGTTCCGGCTTTCCAGCAATCGTTGCGCGCGAACGGGTTCGGGCGCTTTGGCAATGCCATATTCGATTTCCGACAACACGATGGTCGAAAGATATAATCGGTGCTCGTTTTCCGAAAGAAAGGCGATGACGCCCGGATCCGGCCTGGGGCGGGTCAGCTCGCTCCAGACATTGGTGTCAATCAGCACCAAAAATCTCTCGATCGGTGTCCACGGTGCGTTCCGGCAGCTCCAGGTTCGCGCCGTTTGCGGTTCGAACGAGATGATCGATAAATTCCTTGCCGCTCATCGCCCGGATGCGGGCGGCGCGTTCATTGTCGGCATGGGTATAAGTTCGCTCGATAAGGGCCTTCAATTCTGCCTGCAACGACCTGCCATTGGCGGCCGCCGCCAGGCGGGCGTTACGCTTTGCAGTGTCGTCTACATCGCGGATCATGATGTTACCCATCGCCAGTCTCCCATGATTGCAATGCAATCAATGTATGCAATGAAAGCATTCAGGTCAAATGCCCAAACGCACTGACATCTCCTCCATCCTCATCATCGGCGCTGGCCCCATCATCATCGGGCAGGCTTGCGAGTTCGATTATTCGGGGACGCAGGCGTGCAAGGCGCTGCGGGAGGAGGGGTACAGAATCATCCTCGTCAACTCCAACCCCGCGACGATCATGACCGATCCGGAAATGGCGGATGCGACCTATGTCGAGCCGATCACCCCCGAAATCGTCGCCAAGATCATCGAAAAGGAACGCCCCGACGCGGTATTGCCGACGATGGGCGGGCAGACCGCGCTGAATACCGCACTGGCTTTGTTCAACGACGGCACGCTGGCGAAATATGGCGTCGAGATGATCGGCGCTGACGCAGAGGCCATCGACAAGGCCGAGGACCGGATCAAGTTCCGCAATGCGATGGACAAGATCGGGCTGGAATCTGCGCGCTCCGGCATCGCCCATTCGATGGACGAGGCGCTCGCCGTACTCGAACGCACCGGATTGCCCGCGATCATCCGCCCCAGCTTTACCATGGGCGGCACCGGCGGAGGAATCGCCTATAATCGCGACGAATTCGTGGCGATTGTCACCGGCGGGCTCGATGCCTCGCCGACCACCGAAGTCCTGATCGAGGAATCGCTGCTCGGTTGGAAAGAATATGAAATGGAGGTCGTGCGCGACCGCGCCGACAATGCCATCATCATCTGCTCGATCGAAAATGTTGACCCGATGGGCGTGCATACCGGCGATTCGATCACCGTCGCGCCTGCATTGACGCTGACCGACAAGGAATATCAGATCATGCGCAATGCGAGCATCGCTTGCCTGCGCGAAATCGGCGTTGAAACAGGGGGTTCGAACGTACAGTTCGCAGTCAATCCGAAGGACGGGCGGCTTATTGTTATCGAAATGAACCCCCGCGTTTCGCGGAGCTCGGCGCTGGCGTCGAAGGCGACGGGCTTTCCCATCGCCAAGGTCGCGGCGAAGCTGGCGGTGGGTTATACGCTCGACGAGATCACCAACGACATCACCGGCGCGACGCCCGCTTCGTTCGAGCCGACGATCGATTATGTCGTCACCAAAATCCCGCGTTTCGCCTTTGAAAAGTTCAAGGGCGCGGAGCCCCTGCTGCACACCGCGATGAAATCGGTGGGCGAGGTGATGGCTATCGGCCGCAATATCCATGAGAGTATGCAAAAGGCGCTGCGTGGGCTGGAGACCGGGCTTTCCGGCTTCAATTATGTCGATGATCTGCGCGGGGCGTCCAAGGATGAGCTGGCGGCGCGGCTTTCGCAAGCAACCCCTGACCGGCTTCTGGTTGCGGCACAGGCCTTGCGCGAGGGGATGAGTGTATCCGAAGTCCACGCCATTGCGAAGTTTGATCCCTGGTTTCTGGAACGACTTGCCGAGATTGTCGCCGAAGAAAACAGGATCAAGGCCGAGGGCCTGCCCAACGGCCCCGAAGCGCTCCGCCGCCTGAAAGCCATGGGCTTTTCGGACAAAAGGCTCGCCTATCTGGCGCTCGAATCGATCAACGTTCGTCCGGGCATGGAAACCGCTGTGCGCCACGGCTCGGGCATTGCCATGCAGGCCGCTCGCGCGATTGCGGGCGCGGTGACAGAGGATGAGGTCCGCGCGTTGCGCCACAAATTGGGCGTGCGCCCGGTGTTCAAGCGCATCGACACCTGCGCCGCCGAGTTCGAGGCGAAAACGCCCTATATGTATTCGACCTACGAGGCGCCGAGTTTCGGCACCCCCGAATGCGAGGCGCAGCCTTCGGAGCGCGAGAAAGTCGTGATCCTGGGCGGCGGCCCGAACCGGATCGGGCAGGGGATAGAGTTCGACTATTGCTGCGTCCACGCCTGCTTCGCGCTGGCGGACGCGGGTTATGAGACGATTATGGTCAACTGCAATCCGGAAACGGTTTCGACCGATTATGACACGTCGGACCGTCTCTATTTCGAGCCGCTAACCGCTGAAGATGTGCTCGAAATCCTCCATGTCGAGCAGCAGAAGGGCAAGCTCAAGGGCGTGATTGTCCAGTTTGGCGGGCAGACGCCACTCAACCTCGCGAAAGCTTTGGAAGCGGCGGGCATCCCGATTCTCGGCACTTCGCCCGATGCCATCGATCTTGCCGAAGACCGCGAGCGGTTCGCGGCTTTGGTCAACAAACTGAAGCTCAAACAGCCCGCTAACGGCATTGCGCGCAGCCGCGAAGAGGCGATCAAGGTCGCAGAGACCATCGGCTATCCGGTGCTCATGCGGCCCTCTTATGTCCTCGGCGGGCGGGCGATGGAGATTGTCGATACGCAGGCGCAGTTGGAAAACTACATCCAGACTGCGGTGATAGTCTCGGGCGACTCGCCTGTGCTCATCGACAGCTACCTGCGCGATGCGATTGAGGTCGACGTCGATGCAATCTGCGATGGCGACGATGTTGTGGTCGCCGGAATTCTCCAGCATATCGAAGAGGCTGGCGTGCATTCGGGCGATAGTGCTTGCACCATCCCGCCCTATTCGCTGCCCGCCGATATCGTCGCCGAAATCCGCCGTCAGGCCGAATTGCTGGCGCGCAACCTGCATGTGCGCGGGCTGATGAACGTGCAGTTTGCGGTCAAGGATGGCGAGGTCTATCTCATCGAGGTGAACCCGCGCGCCAGCCGCACTGTGCCTTTCGTCGCCAAGGCCATCGGCGCGCCGATCGCCAAGATTGCCGCGCGCGTCATGGCAGGTGAGAAGCTGAAGGATCTGCCACCGATCAACCTCGACATCGATTATATCGCGGTCAAGGAGGCTGTGTTCCCCTTCGACCGCTTCCCCGGCGTCGACCCGGTGCTGTCGCCCGAAATGAAGTCCACCGGCGAAGTCATGGGCATCGACAAGGATTTCGCCACCGCCTTCGCCAAAAGCCAGATCGGTGCCCGGATGCCGCCGCCGATGGGCGGAAAGCTCTTCGTATCGGTCAAGGACAGCGACAAGCCGGTGATCGTGCCTGCGGTCAAACAGGCGATTGAATGCGGTTTCTCTGTCTGCGCGACCGGTGGAACGGCCGATTATCTGCTCGCCCAGGGTATTGAAGTCGAACGCGTCAACAAGGTTGCGCAGGGCCGTCCGCATATTGTCGACAAGATCAAGGATGGCGAAATCCAGCTGATCTTCAACACGACCGAGGGCTGGCAATCGTTGAAAGACAGCGAGGAAATCCGTCGTTCGGCGCTTGTGGGCAAAGTTTCCCAATATACGACTGCGGCGGGTAGCATCGCGGTGGCGCAGGCCATCGCTGCGCTTCAACACGCAAAACTTGAAGTTCGCCCGCTTCAGGACTATTATTAGGACGAGCAGTATCTCCCCCACAATTGAAACTGCATCGCGGCGGGCTTCCCGCCGGAAGGAAGTTTTTGCTACGAAGGGCAGCCATATGGCGAGTTTTGAAAAATATCCGATGTTAGCCGAAGGCTATGAAAAGCTGCTGGCGGATCTGAAACGGCTGCGCGATGAGCGTCCATTGATTGTCGATGCCATCGAAGAAGCACGTGCGCATGGCGACCTGTCAGAAAATGCGGAATATCATGCTGCCAAGGAGCGTCAGGGTCAGGTTGAGGCCGCCATTGCGGAGATCGAAGACAAGATCGGTCGCGCGCAGATAATCGATCCGACGACGCTCTCAGGCGACAAGATCGTCTTCGGCGCGACCGTGACCTTGCTGGACGAGGATGACAAACCGGTTCGGTACCAGTTGGTCGGCGAAACCGAAGCCGACGCCAAGGCCGGACGAATCTCGTACAATTCGCCTCTGGGTCGCGCTCTGATTGGCCGGGTGGTGGAGGACGAGGTCGAAGTTACCGTGCCGTCGGGTGACAAATATTACCTGGTCGAAAAAATCGAATTCGTCTGACGAATGAACTTCCCCCGCGGCCCTGTGACCAACGCACTGGTTGCTATCAATCTTGTGATCGCAGCGGTATTGCTGGTCCCGGTCTGGTGGCAATATTCTGTTGTTTCGGGCGGACTTTTTCCTGCGCGGTTGAGCGGTGACAGTTCGGCATTCGAAGGTATCGCTGTCCCCGTCCCGGCCTGGTTGACGCCAATAAGCGCCGCATTTCTGCACGGCGGTATCGCGCATGTTATATTGAATATGCTGATGCTGTTGCTGATTGGCAAAATGGTCGAGCGTGTATTGGGAGGGGGGCTCTACCTCACATTGTATTTCGTTGGTGCCTACGCTGCAGCCATTACCGAATGGGGTGCGGCAATCATGCGCTGGCCGATGTCGCTAGACATAATGGCTCCTGCAATCGGTGCGAGTGGCGCTATTTCTGCCATTATCGGTGCTTATGTTCTGCTGTTCCCCAACCGTCAGCCGAGGCCGTGGGGACCGGTTCCCGCACATGTTGCCCGCCCTCTGCATCTTACGATTGCATGGGCAGCGCTCAATCTGGCGTTGGGTTTTGTTGGTCCTGATCTGGGACTGACGATCGCAATATGGTCGCATATTGGTGGTTTCGTTGCCGGATTGGTGCTGGCCCGACCTATGCTATTGTGGCGGTATCGTAAGGCTTGAGATTCCATGCCACCGACCTGTCGTCGCACCAGCAAACGTTAGGGCGACAAATTCTTGGTTCGATTTATACGTCAGGCTGCAGCAAGCGGTGCAGATGCACCACGACATATTTCATTTCGGCATCATCCACCGTCCGTTGTGCGGCGCCCCGCCAAGCTTCTTCCGCACTGGCATAGTCTGGAAACATCCCAACAATATCGAGCTTCTCCAAATCCGTGAATTCCAGTGTCTGCGGGTTCTTGACCCGACCCCCGAACACCAGATGCAATTTTGCTTCGCTCAAAATTTTGCCCCTTAGTCTTTTTTCGTGACCTCGGCCTTTGCGGCTTCGCCGGCGGCCTTTACAGCCAAAGCCGCCTTGCTGACAAGGTCGCGAAACTGGTCGCGCACCGCATCAGCGTTGAGACCGAGACTGTCAACCTTGTCCTTACCGGCATTTTTGGCAGCCTTAGCCATTTCCTTGGCCTTTTTGTTGAGCTTTTTGCCCGTCTTGCCCATCACCTTTTTTTCACGCTCGGTCGCGGGTAACAAAGCGCCAACAATTGCGCCTATTGCGATACCACCAAGGACGATCACAAGCGGATTCTTGTCGATGCCGTCATTGGTTTTGATCGCTACCTTGTGCACAACGTCGCGCGATTGTTGGACACTGCGTGCGGCTGCTTCCCGGCCCTTTTCATAAGCTTCTGCTGCTTTTTCACGGGCCGCGGTACTGCTTTGACTGGTTTTGGCCTTGGCAGTTGCAATGCCTTCCTTGGCACTTTCGCTAGCGTTCTTTATGCTGTCGCCGATCTTGCTCATATCTGGTTCCTGTCTTCGTCGCCATGTGGCATTTGGGTTTTAGTCGTTCGGAGGTTCGAAATCCAATTTGAAATGGGCCGCCGTGCCGCAAATAATAGTGCGCCCAGCCCTATCGCGCCGATCAATGGTGCATTTTTCTTTGCGATTTGCGATGTGGAATCGGCAACGCGCTTTGCCTCGGCCTTGTTCCGAGAAACGAAACGCTTCATCCGGTTGCGGGGGTTAAGGACATCCTGCGCGAGTTCGAAGCTGTTTTTCAGCTTTCGGCGCAAATTCCGCCTCTCGGCCTCGGTCAATATAACTGAATTACGTTCCGTTACCTTGGGATCTTTCGGGAGTAGCGTCATTGTCTCTTTCAATTTCCGGGAAGTAGATCTTCCTCACCCACTTTCGTGCCTGAAAGGCGCAGATTGCGCCAATCGTCATGAACCCGAACGTAACCAGCAGCGTTGCCAAGCCCGGACCGACAAGCGGAGCCAGTGTCATGATGAGGCCGGTCACCAAACCGATTGCCGCCGCGCCGAAAGCGAACGCCGCAACCGCGCCAAAGCGAAAGGACGTGCGCATGACGTGGCGGCTGTAATCGAGCCGCGACTGATAATATCGCATCTCCGCCCGGACGAGTGCGCGGATATCTTCCATGACAATTGAAACCTGCTGCGTTGCAGATACATCTGGGGCTGCCACTGCCTCTGCTTGATCATGCTTGGCTTCGTCGGTCATGGCTTCCGCTTACCGGTCAACGAAGCCATCTGGCAATGCCAGATGACTATATTATGCGTCTTTTCCGCCTGATCTGACCAAACGTGCCAGAACAAATCCGATTGCAGCGGCCGCGCCGACAGCAACCGCAGGGCTCTTCCTAACGAATTGGCGTGCGTCTTCGAGGATTTCATCCACCTCTTTTGCATCCATCTTGGTGGCAAAACCATCGACGGCATCAGCGGCGCCACGCGCATAATCTCCATACTGCTTTCCGACATTCTCGTCGATGGTCGCCGCGCTGTCGCGGATCAGTTTGCCGATGCTGCCGACGGCTTCGGTGGCGCGGTCCTTGCCCTTTTCCGCGGCAGCCTTGGCGCTGTCGGTTGCTTTGGCCTTGAAATTGTTCATGTCTGCCTTGACCTTGGCTTTGACGTCATCGGTTTTGCCTTTCGCTGGTGGTGCTTTGGCAACGGCTTTCGGCGACGCGGTCGGTTTCTTTGCTGTAGCAGGTTTCTTGGGTGCGGTTTTCGGCTTTGCAGCTGGCTTTGCGGCTGCTTTCGGCTTTGCGGTTTCGGCCATTCAAAAACTCCTTGGGGTTAGAGGGGTGCTTGCTGACAAAACATATTGGTATTGCAGGTGCCTTAGTCAACTATAGCACCAGCAAATTGCATTTGGAATGTATATGTATGCCTTGCGTTGCCAAACTGGCAAGTCAACGATAGAGGCGCGCTTACGTTCCCGACAGCCGAATTGGAGCC
>JACVCM010000061.1:0-13172 GCA_016742125.1 Sphingomonadaceae bacterium
CGTGCGTACCAGTCGGGAGCTCGCGCCGAGCAGACGAGAGCCGAGCCAGGCTCGCCTGACGAGGATTCTGATCACCCGCGCCCACGGTCAGGAGATGTTATCGGACAATCAGGCAGTTCTCGCCTGCGGCCTTCAGCTTGGCGCATAGTTGCTGCGCCGCAGCCGCGCTGGCAGTGACGGCCTGCAGACGAAAAACCTTGCGTCCGCCTTCGACGGTGGCTTCTGCAATTTTGCGGTTTGTTCCCGACAGGAAGCCGAAGCGCTTCGTCAACCCGGCCCACGCGGCGTCGGCTTTTGCCGAATCGCCAAAGGCGCCTAGCTGGACCATGACCGCACCTGCCGGCGTCGGACCGCTAACGGCCACTTTTGCAGGTGCAGGCGAAGCCACTTTCGTATCGCCTGCCTTCGCGGGTGGAGCGATTGTTGCGTCGGTCTTCTTGCCTTCGCTGGCGGCAAAAGCGGAGTCGCCCTCGCCTTCGAATGTCTTGCCGCCCGCCTCATCCGGCTTGACCTTGTAGTCGCCTTCCTGCGCGGCAATCAGTTCGCCATTGCCGGTCGCGCCACGGTCGTTGCTGCGCTGCGCCCAGTAAATCAAGCCGACAATCGCCGCGAGCAAGGCCAGCCCGCCGAGCACCATCGCCGCAACTTTCAGCGGCGACGCGCCGTCATCATATTCATAGCCATCGGCCGTTTCGAGCCATGGCAGGCGATCCGGGTCATCGAGCGCAAAACGGTTGCTGTCACCGTCGCTGGTATCAGTGCTGGTCATGCCAAACTCCCCAAATCTGCCAATGTCACTACATGCTGTAAGCGGCCTCGACCCCCATCAGCCGGAGCCCGTTGCGGATGACTTGCCCGATATTGGCCGCCATGAAAAGTCTTGCACCGGTCAGCGCCGGGTCATGTGCCAATATGAAGCGCTTGTCCGGCTGATCATTACCAAGATTCCAGTAGGCATGAAAGCCTGCAGCAAGGTCACTCAGATAAAAAGCGATTCTATGCGGCTCGCCAGCCTTGGCTGCTGCTTCGACGATCCGCGGGAAGTTGGCGGCCTCGCGGATCAACCCGATTTCGGCATCGCCAAGCAGGCTCAGCTGTGTTCCATCAATGGCGAGGCCTTCTCCTTCCGCCTTGCGCAGCGTCGAGGCAATCCGTGCATGGGCATATTGGACATAGAAAACCGGATTGTCCTTGGACGCTTCGACCACCTTTGCGAAGTCGAAATCCATTTGTGCATCGGCCTTGCGGGTCAGCATGGTGAATCGAACCACGTCTTTACCAACTTCAGACACAACCTCGGCTAAGGTCACGAAACTACCCGAGCGCTTTGACATTTTGACAGGTTCGCCGCCGCGTAGCAGCCGCACCATCTGCACCAGCTTGATGTCGAAATCCACGGCATCGCCGGTCAGTGCATTGACCGCTGCCTTTATACGCTTGACGGTGCCCGCATGATCCGCACCCCAGATGTCGATCATCGCGTCGACATCGCGGCTTTTCTGGAAATGATAGGCAAGGTCTGCGCCAAAATAGGTCCAGCTGCCATCCGACTTCTTGATCGGCCGGTCCTGATCGTCGCCAAATTGGGTCGAGCGGAACAGCGGCAGCGTAACCGGCTCCCAATCCTCGATTTCCTTGCCCTTGGGCTTTTCAAGTTCACCGTCATAGACCAGCCCGCGCGCGCGCAGTTCCTTTTCCGCAGCGTCGGCCTTGCCTGCCTCGTGCAGTTCGGCTTCGGACGAAAACAGATCGTGATGTATGCCCAGCAGCGCGAGGTCCGCGCGGATCATGTCCATCATGTCGTTGACGGCTTCCCGGCGGAACAGGCTTAACCATTCACTCTCCGGGGCCGCCACGTAGCGGTCGCCGAATTTTTCCGCGAGCCGTGCACCGACAGGAAGCAGGTACTCGCCCGGATACAGACCCTCCGGAATGGCTCCGACCGGGTGCCCCAGAGCCTCCTGATAGCGCAAATGTGCCGAGCGGGCGAGGACATCGACCTGACCGCCAGCATCGTTGATATAATATTCGCGGATAACCTTGAAACCGGCAAATTCGAGCAGCGACGCCAGAGCATCGCCAACCACTGCGCCCCGGCAATGCCCCATATGCATCGGCCCGGTGGGATTGGCGGATACATATTCGATGTTTACCGACTTGCCGTCGCCCAAACGCGAACGGCCATAATCATCGCCAGCGCCGGCGATGGCGCGAAGTTCGTCGATCCATTCCGATGATGCCAGACGCAAATTGATAAATCCGGGGCCGGCAATCTCGACAGCGCTTACGCCTTCGATCTTTTTCAGCTCGACCGATAGTGCGTCAGCCAAGGCGCGGGGGTTGGCCCCAGCCGCTTTTGCCAACACCATCGCTGCATTGGTTGACAGATCGCCATGGTTTGCATCACGGGGTGGCTCGACCGTTACATTCGCTCGGTCGATAGCCGTCGGCAAAAGTCCGGCCGTAACAAGGGTGTCCAGCGCATGATCGACATGCGCTGCATATTTTTCAAAAATGGTCATGGCGAATTGCCTTGGAATGTGCGCCGTTTAGCGCGTGACGTTGTAGCGCAGCTGATCTTCGGTCAACTGGAACCCGATAAGCATCTCGAAGCTTGATCGGACCACCGCCGCACGGACTTCGGGATCGGCCATGGGATCGAGCGCGGCATCGGGGTCCCCAGGCTTGCGACGCTTCGTGATTTTCTGGACAATTTCTGCAGGCAGACGCGCCGAATTGCCGTCCACATAGCTGGCGGCCTGTGCAGTCGCGGTCGCGCGTGGCTGGCCATCGGCAAAATTGAGGGTCACTTGGCCAACACGCTTCGCCACCACAGCGGAACCACCCTGCACGACGCTTGTGAAATAGGGCAAGGTAACGGTCTTGACACCACGCACATCGTTCCGCCGCGCCTGCACGTCAAAACTTGCCTGCGAATAGATTTTTTCGCCGCCGCTGTTGCAGGTCGGTCGGACGTTTGTAATCGAGGCCACCACATCAATGGCGCTGGCATCCTGGCTGTTTGCCGGATTGAACAGCGTTATATCGCCTGTGCCGTCGGGCACGGCAACGGTTGGGCAGCCGGTTCGGGTGACGCTGATGCCCACGCCCGATGTAAGATCCAGTTCGCCATCGCGCGCGCAACCGGCAAGAGTTGCTGCAATCGTACCGATGACAAGGACTTTGGCCGCAAATTTCATAAAGGATTGTCCTTAAGGATTATCATATTATCTCGCCAGTGCGAAGGTCTGACCGGTCCTTATCCATCCGTTGCGGGACACGCAACAGGGGAAAGGCCTTGGCGGAAGCGGCGACTTTACCTAAAGGACATTGCCGATGACTGAACAAGCCACCCCCAAGCGCCCGCTCAAGCTCCTCCTTGCCGCACCGCGCGGCTTTTGTGCTGGCGTGGACCGCGCAATCAAGATTGTCGAGCTGGCGCTCGAACAGCGTGGCGCGCCAGTCTATGTCCGGCATGAAATTGTCCACAATCGCTTTGTCGTCGACAGTCTGAAGGCAAAAGGCGCTATTTTCGTAGAAGAACTTGACGAGGTTCCCGACGGCGGCCATGTCGTGTTTTCTGCGCATGGCGTTCCCAAAGCCGTTCCCGCCGACGCACAACAGCGCGGGCTTGATTATTTTGACGCAACCTGCCCACTGGTTTCCAAGGTGCACAGACAGGCCGAACGGCAGGTTGAGGCGGGGCGGCACATCATATTCGTCGGCCATGCCGGACATCCGGAGGTCATCGGAACCTTCGGGCAGGTTCCGGCAGGAGCCATGACGTTGGTTGAAACGGTGGAGGATGCAGAGGCCCTGACGCCCACAGACCCGGATAATCTTGCATTTTTGACCCAGACAACATTGTCGGTCGACGATACCGCCGAAATCGTGGCTACATTGGAGCGGCGCTTTCCATCCATAGTCGGACCGAAAGGCGAAGACATCTGTTACGCCACGTCCAACCGGCAAAATGCCGTTAAGGCGATTGCTTCGCGTTGCGACCTGGTTCTCGTCATCGGCGCGCCCAATAGCTCGAATTCGCTTCGTCTGGTCGAAGTGGCGGCACGCTCGGGAGCCAAAGCTTATCTCGTCCAGCGTGCCGAAGATATCAGCATGAACTGGTTCGACAATGTCGACACGCTGGGATTAACCGCGGGTGCCTCTGCGCCCGAGGTACTGGTCCGCGAGATTATCGACGCATTGGCAATGCATTTCGACATCGAGGAACAGCAAGTCACCACCGCCGAAGAAAGCATCATCTTCAAGCTGCCGCGCGAACTGGCCGGCGCGGCGGCCTGATTTGGCCGTCTACACACAGTTAGGTCCGGAACAGGTATCGGCACTGTTGAGCCGATATGACGCAGGCGATCTGATAGCGCTCAAAGGCATTGCCGAAGGAGTGGAGAACAGCAATTATTTCGTCGAGACAACCAAGAGCCGTTTCATCCTTACGCTCTACGAGAATCGAGTCGACCCGGCCGACCTTCCCTTTTTCTACTCCCTGTTGAAGCATCTTCACGACGCGGGGTGCAAAGTTCCGCGCTTCATTACCGATCGCAATGGCAAATGGCTGCAGGAAATTGCCGGGCGTCCGGCATGCCTAATCGAATTTCTGCAGGGCGTTTCGGTCACGCAACCTACCACCGCGCAGGCCGGATCGACGGGTGTGGCATTGGGCGAAATGCATGCGGCACTTGCGGACTTTGCCGGAACCCGCGCCAACAGTCTGGGCGTAGCAGCATGGCGACCGCTTGCGCAACGCTGCACCGAAGCAGGTCTGGATGGCATCCAGCCGGGGCTCGGCAAGAGAATCCAAAGCGAATGCGATTTTCTGGAGCGAAACTGGCCGGTCGATCTGCCCCAGTCGGCAATCCACGCCGACCTCTTCCCCGATAACGTCCTGATGCTGGGCGATCATGTTACCGGGCTGATCGATTTCTATTTCGCCTGCACCGATGCGCGGGGATATGATCTGGCGGTTACGCACAGCGCATGGTGCTTCTCGACCGACGGGCAGACATTTCGTCAGGGGGTCAGCCATGCACTGTTGACCGGATATGTTCAGACCTTTCCCGTTGATGTGCCAACGCGGGACGCGCTGAAGGTGCTTTTGCGCGGCGCCTGCTTGCGTTTTCTGCTGACGCGCTGTTACGACTGGATAAACACACCGGCAAGCGCGCTGGTGACGCGAAAGGACCCGCTGGCCTTTTTGCGGAGGCTCGATTTTTATAGCGATGATGCCAATATGGCGACCATCATGGGGCAAATGACGTGAAAACCGTAGAGATATTCACCGACGGCGCTTGCAAGGGCAACCCCGGGCCCGGCGGTTGGGGTGCAATCATTCGCTATGGCAAACATGAAAAGGAAATGTCAGGGAGCGATCCCGACACGACCAACAACCGCATGGAAATGTGGGCCGCCATTCAGGCGCTCAATATCCTGATCGAGCCATGCCGGGTCAAATTGCACACCGACAGCAAATATGTGCTCGAAGGCATCACCAAATGGGTCCATGGCTGGCAGCGCAATGGCTGGAAAAATGCCTCAAAGCAGCCAGTTCGCAACGCCGACTTATGGCACGACCTGATCGAAGCAGTAGCGAAGCATGAGGTCGAATGGATTTGGGTTAAGGGCCATGACGGCCATCCGGAGAACGAACGCGCGGACAGGCTTGCCAGCGACGCCGCCGAAGCCGCCCGGGCGGGTTAGGACCCAGTGCTGGACATTTGAACCGATGGCAAACCACCGCCTCTCGTCATCCTGAAACAAGTTCAGGATGACGAAATTTAGCCCTATCTGGATTTCAGACGCTTCGTTCCAAACTCATTCCGCGTCGCGTACCTCTGCGGTCGGCCCGTTTTTCAGAATCGATTCGATTGCTTTCTTGGCACCTGCCTTGCTTGAATAGCCTTCGGTCCAGAAAATCGCCTCGCTGTTATATTTGAAATAGGCGACATGCTCGCCTTTCTTGTTCTTCTTGATCTCGAAATAATGCGGCATGAAATCCTCCTCATGTCCTGACCCCTACGGCCGCGAAAATGCTAGCAATGCTGTGCAGGCACGCAAGCTTTATTGAGGTAAATCAATGTAAACGCACAGGCAGATATGGGCGCGCGTCGATTTGCGGGATCGGGGCGACTTCATCTACCAGCATTGATGCCGCAGTGCGCGCGACGGCAGGGGCGGTCTGGATACCGAAACCGCCCTGCCCGGCCAGCCAGAAAAATGCGGGATTTTTGGGATCGGGGCCAATAACCGGAAGCCGGTCGGGTGCAAAGCTGCGCAGACCAGCCCATTTATGTTCGACCCGGCGTATATTCCAGTCGACGACCTGCTGCAACCGATCGATGGCAAGGGCAATGTCCATTTCCTCCGGTGCGGTGTCGCAGGCCGGGCTAGGCGTTTCATCATGCGGGCTGAGCCACAATGTTCCGCCGCTGTCAGGCTTGAAATAGAAACTGCCGTCGAGACCGATGACCAGCGGAAGGTCAGCTGGCGCGACAGGTTCGACCGCCAACTGTACGATCGTGCGCCGATAGGGCTGGATGCCAAGTTGCGGCACGCCGGCAATGCCTGCCAGTTCGTCCGCCCAGGCGCCCGCTGCGTTGACAAGCGTCGCGGCGGTGCAGGTGAAGCCGTCGGCAGCAAGCTCCCAATGGCTGCCGCTCCATCGCGCCGATTGCAGGCGGGCGTTACATTGCAGATGCACCCCCCGCCGCCTCGCCTGCCGCAAATACGCGCCGTGCAGCGCGCCCACGTCGATGTCGCAGCAATCGGGTTCCCAAAGCCCCACCGCCCAATCGGGCCGCAACCCGGCCACTCGCGTTGCGACCTCGTCGCGCCCCAGCCGATCGAAGCGCACGCCGCTGCCTGCAAAATCGGTCAGTAGTCTCTCGGCGAGTGCCGTCTCTGCTTCGGTACCGATATGCAGCGCACCGCGCGGGTGCATAAGGGGGCCGTCGTGGAACTCCGCTGGCGGAACGGCGAGCAAGGGACCGGACGCCGTAGTCAATGGCTGGACCATCGGGCCGCCATAGGCTTCATCCCAAAAAGCCGCCGAGCGCCCGGTTGAATGATAGCCGGGCTGCGCCTCGGCCTCAATCAGTATGACCGACCGCTGAGCTGCGATCTCCGCCGCAAGGCTGGCGCCTGCAATACCGGCGCCGATAATGGCAATGTCGAAGTCGCTCATTTTGCAGGCGCGTATGTGTCCATGAAGGCGGTAATGCGGTCGAGGCACTGGTCGCGGACCCCGTCCGCCTCCCGCAACAGTTCATGTGCTGCTTCCTTGCCGAAAATCAGGGTTTCGGCTTTTGGCAGGCGCTTGCTGTCCTTGATGATGCGCGGCGTGCTGACCAACTGGTCGGCCGTGGTCGCCATGAGCAGGATGGGTGTGTCGATAGCCTCCAGCCGCCCCGGCTCATCGAGCATGCGGATGGACGCGATGGCACGCTCGATCCAGTGCCAGGTTGGCGGCCCGAGTTTTACTGCGGGCCTGATGTCCCACCAGGCAATCTCGTCCGCATAGCGATCCTCGTCATGAGTCAATATCTTCCCGCGCATGCTCATTGGCGACATCGGCTTTTCGCTGACCTTCCACGCGGCATCATTCGCCTTGCCTATCTTGCACATCAATCTTGCGAAAACATGGTTCAATCCTAGCGGCAATCCCCCCGTCTGGATACCGAGCATCGGCGCACTCATCGCCACAGCCACAGGATCGATGGCCTTTTCGACCAGCGCACGCATTGTCAGATGGCCGCCCATACTGTGCGCCAGCACCACATGAGGCTCCGGCGTTTCGGCCTTCCAACTTTGCCAGAAAAAGCGAAGGTCGGCAATCCATGTGGCAAAATCGTCGATATGTCCCACCTGCGGATCGGGCAGCATCCGGCCGGAACCGCCCTGTCCGCGCCAGTCTATTGACGTAACGCGCCACCCCGCATCGGCAAAATGCTGCAGCGTCTCCAGATATTTTTCATAATGGTCCCCCCGTCCCGGCAGGAAGAGCATAGACCCACGCGACTTCGCGGCGCCCTGCCAGTCGATCCGGCGTATCGGCCAGCCATCAGCTGCGTGCCATATGCTCTCTGTGGCATCTGTCGGAATGGCGCGTCGGTTCATCGTCGAATTGGGCGCGTGCATGGTTACCTTTTGGCAAGCTTTGTTGGTTAATGCCTGGCAAATGACCAGTGAAGCCCTCGCTTACGCACTCCTCTCCGGATTGGCAATTGCACTGTTGGTGTCGATCTATACCGACATCAGATATCGCCTAATTTTCAACAAGGTAACGCTTCCGATCGCGCTTGCGGCGCCGCTTTTCTGGTATGCGACGGGCAGCTTCACACTGACGGAAATCGGTATCCACCTGCTGACCGGTGCGATCGTCTTCGGCTTCGTTGCAATCGCGTTCCATTTCGGCGCGATGGGTGGCGGGGATGTCAAGCTTTTTGCGGCTTTGGCGCTATGGTTCAGCTGGACCGAGGTGTTCCGGCTGGTGCTCTATGCGTCGATTATCGGTGCGTTGGTAACCATCATTTTTTTGGTGATTCACAAGGTAAAACAAAAGGATGGCCGTGTACGCGTGCCATATGGGGTCGCAATATCGCTGGCCGGCCTGTTGGTGGCCGGTGAACGGATTTTTAACCATTTTACGTGAAACAGGGCGCCTAACAGGGGCCTTTCAGGGGACAGTTCGTCATGGATAGGAAAAAAGTCATATTGCTGGTGGCTGCGCTAGTCATAGCTGCCATCACCGCCTTTATGGCGCGCAGCATGTTTACAGGTGCTGCTGCACCAAAGGCAGCGGCGGTCGCCAGACCCGTCGAGACCGGACCCAAGGTCATGGTCGCGACGAAGGCATTGCCGGTGGGCACAATCATCACCGCAGACAGCTTCCGCTACCAACCCTGGCCGAAGGAACTGGTCGAGGACGCCTATTTCATCGAAGGTGAACCCGGCGCTGCAGCGGCTCCCGAAACGGGCAAGGCCGAAACCGATATGGCTGCCCCCGACGATATCATTGGCACTGTTGTTCGCAATTCGATCACGGCAGGCCAACCGATCACCAAAGGCTCGCTCGTGAAACCGGGTGACCGTGGCTTCCTTGCCGCCGCACTTGGCCCCGGCATGCGCGCCGTCACGGTCCGCGTGTCGGCACTGACCGGTGTGGCCGGCTTCGTATTCCCCGGCGACCGCGTAGACCTCGTCCTGACACAGAATGTTGAAGGCCCCGGCGGACCGCCGCTGAAGGTATCGGAAACGATCATTCGCAACCTGCGCGTGCTGGCAACCGACCAGCGTTCGACCAACGTCGCCGACAAGAACGGTAAAACACTGGTCCGCAAGTTCAAGCTGGTGACCATGGAAGCAACGCCTTCTATCGCAGAACGAATCACTGTTGCGCAGTCGATCGGTACCATCAGTCTGGCACTACGTTCGCTTGCCGATAATGCCGCCGAACTGGAGCAGGCGCTTGCGTCGGGTTCGGTCAGCATTCCGGAAGGCGCAACGGCCGAACAGGAAGCCGCGATCATGCGCTCTGTGGCGCAGCGTCCGGTCGCCGGCAAGAGCACCTACACCACGGGCGGCGACGTATCGCGCTTCCAGCGTAGCTCGCTCCCTGCACAAACCCCTGTGGCGATAGCTGCCGAGAATGTGCGCATCCAAAGGCAAATCCAGAAGGTCAATCGTTCGGCGACCGTCCGCGTATCGCGCGGCGGCAACCCCGAAGATGTCGACGTAAGCCGGAGTCAGTAACATGAACAAGATTTCCAGAATCAAAACCGGCTTTGCGGCTGCAGCCCTTGCAGTTGCCATGGGAACCACGGCGCTCGTCGCCTTCCCCGCCGCAGCGCAGGCCCAGGCAGGTGAAAAACAGCTGACGCTGTCCATCGGTGAAGCGCAGCAGATCAATCTCGGATCGCCAGTCACAGATGTGGTCGTGGCCGACCCGCGGGTTGCCGATGTCGACATTACATCCAACCGGAAGCTCTATATCCTCGCCAAAGGTCCCGGCATCACCGATGTGGTCGCGACCGATGGCGCAGGCCGGACGGTATATCGGGCAAAGGTTCTCGTCGGCGGCAATCTCAGCTCGATCGACCAGCTGCTGAAACTGGCAATGCCGGATTCGGACATCCAGGTTACAACGATGAACAATGTCGTTCTGCTGACCGGCACGGTTGCACAGCCGGGTGAAGCCGCCGAAGCGGAAGATCTCGCCCGCGCATTCGTCGCGAATACAGGCGGCGGCAACGTTACCGCTACGAATGTCATCAACCGGATCAAGACGGCGACGCCGTTGCAGATCAATTTGCAGGTGCGCGTCGCCGAGGTCAGTCGTTCGCTGGCCAAGGAAATTTCGGGTAACTTGCAAAGCGGCAAATCAGGCATTGATCGCGACGGTGTTCCCTATTTCTTCGGTGCTGGACGCGGTCGGGATGTCGTTGTCGGAGGTACAGTGGTCTATCCGGAAGATGGAAATACCATTGCCGGCATCGGTCGCCTTTTTGGTATCGATATAGAGGCCGCTTTCGATCTGTCGGAACGCGCAGGCTTGACGTCGACACTTGCAAATCCGAATTTGACCACTGTCTCGGGTGAAACTGCCGAATTTCTGGCAGGGGGCCGATTCCCGGTCGTTACTTCATCCAACAACGGCACATCGGTTTCTTATGAGAGTTTTGGCGTTGGGCTGACCTACACCCCAATCGTTCTGTCAGACGGACGGATTTCGCTGCGCGTTCGCACGGAAGTTTCAGACATTTCCTCGCAAGGGGCTGTCCGCGTCGGCGGCCTCGAAGTTCCTGCCACGACCAACCGTATGGCAGAAACCACTGTTGAGCTCGGTTCAGGCCAAAGCATCATGATAGCGGGCTTGCTCAAAAACGACTTGAGCAACTCAGTGGCAAAAATGCCAGGCGTTGGGGATATCCCTGTGCTCGGGGCGCTGTTCAAATCGAACGGCTGGCGTCGCAATGAGACCGAGCTGATGATCGTCATCACGCCTTATCTGGTGAAGCCGGTGTCCGACAGCGAAATCAAGCTGCCGACTGACGGCATTCATTCGGTTCATGATGCCGAACGCGTCCTTATGAACAAGGTAACGGAAGATATGGGTCGGTCGACCCGACCGATGCCGACAATTGCGCCAGCGCCTGCCAACGGCCCCGAAATGGGATCGGTAAGCGATGCTGCCCCGGCAATTCCCAGCCAGAAAGCGACAGCGACGGCGCAGGCATCCATCTCGGGTCCCGGCTTCAGCTTTGACAATTGATTTCCAGTTCAGGAGAATAGCTATGCGTAATATGAAATTCCTGACCGCAGCAGCTGCCAGCCTCGCGCTTGTTGGATGCGGTGCCTCGCTGGGAACCAACACGTCGATGTACTCAGTCCACCAGCCGGTGGTCGAGCGGACCAACTATGCCATCGACCTTGCCAGCGACGGCAGCGGCATCTCGTCGGCCGAACAAGCCCGTCTCGCGGAATGGTTCGAAGCACTTCAGCTAGGTTACGGCGACCGTGTCTCCATCGATTATGGCGGTGGTTACCCCAGCGCCACGACTGCTCAGATTGTCGCGGCAGCAGCGGCGGATCGCGGCGTGATTATCGAAAAGACCGCGCCGGTCACGCAAGGCCAGGTCAGCCCCGGCATGCTTCGCGTCGTTGTAACGCGGTCCAAGGCATCGGTGCCGTCATGTCCCGACTGGAGCACGAACCGCGAATATAATTACAACGCCAGCAATCACAGCAATTACGGCTGTGCCATCAATAGCAACCTCGCCGCGATGGTCGCCGATCCCGAAGATTTGGTTCGCGGACGTGAGAATGGCAAACTCGACAGCAATAGCGGCAAACGCGCGGTGGACACCTATCGCACCAAGACCGGAGGCAACTGATGAACGCTCCATGGAAATCCGGAGTCGCGGGAACGCGCGATCCCATTAACGCCTATGTCTGCGACGATCTGACGCTCGACGTCATTCGCGGCGTGTGCGAAGAAATGGGCTGGAGTCAGGACAAGGCCTATAAAGGCGGCCTGCGCAATGCCATCCAGTCGCTGTCGGTGTCGGCCAGCCCGCAAATATTGCTGGTCGACCTGTCGGAATCGGGCGACCCGATTTCGGACATCAACAGCCTGGCCGAGGTTTGCGAGCCCGGCACGATCGTGATCGCGGTCGGACAGGTGAACGACGTGCGCCTGTATCGCGATCTGCTGATGTCGGGTCTTCAGGATTATCTGCTCAAACCGCTGAGCCCCGACGCTTTGCGCGATTCATTCGCCAATGCGCAGACGATCCTGAACGCGCCCAAGCATGAAGAGCATAATGCCGACCGTCCGCATATCTCGACCGCCATTATCGGCACCCGAGGTGGTGCCGGCGCATCGACGATCGCATCTTCGATAGCATGGGCTTTTTCGGACAAGCTTGGCCATCAGACCGGGTTTCTGGATCTCGACGTCCATTTCGGTACCGGTGCGCTGGCGATGGACCTGGAGCCGGGACGCGGCCTAACCGATGCGATCGACAATCCGAGCCGCATCGATGGCCTGTTCATCGAACGCGCCATGATCAAGGCAAATGAGAAACTCTCGATCCTTTCGGCAGAGGCACCGATGAGCAGCCCGGTTCTGACCGACGGCAGCGCTTTCTATCAGTTGCAGGAAGAATTCCGTGCAGCGTTTGAAAACACCGTCATCGACATGCCGCGCAGCATGCTGATCGCCTATCCGCACCTGATGCAGGACGTAAATGTCGCGGTCGTCGTGACCGAACTGACGCTTGCTGCAGCGCGCGATACCATCCGCGTGCTTGCCTGGCTCAAGCAGAATGCGCCGCACTGCAAGCTGCTGGTTGTCGCCAACAAGGTTCAGACCACGACGCTGGAAATCACCCGCAAGGATTTCGAAAGCACAATCGAACGCAAGATCGATCTGGTGTTGCCGGCCGATCCCAAGGCAGCGGCCCAAGCAGCAAAGGTGGGTCAGCCGCTGGTTGACGCCGTGCGCGGCAGCAAGGTGTCGACAGGGATCGTCACACTGGCGGACATGATCACCGGCTCGGCCGCTGAAGCAGCCGAGGCTGCTCCAGCCGAAGAGAAGGCCAAAAAGTCGGTGATGGCCGGGTTCAAGTCGCTTCTGGCCAAAAAGTAAACCGGCAGGA
>JACVCM010000061.1:13182-18632 GCA_016742125.1 Sphingomonadaceae bacterium
CAGGATGGGTGGTGCCATGATATGATGCCGCCCACCCTGCCCCGAACGCAAAGCGGAATAAGATGCAAAGCTTGATACTTGCCGCCGGTTTGATGGTCGTCATCATATTGCTGGGTTTGGCCTTTCTGGGTCCGAACGTAGGCAAGGCGACTTCGCGCCGTCTGGGTGCCGTAAAGATGCGCCATTCGGACAGCGCCGATGCGCGCGTCGAGCAGCAGATGCGCAAGGCGGTCGCCGCGCGTCGTCCGCTGGTATTTTCAAGCGGCCAGAATATGAGCCGTTACGACCGGCTCCGCCTGCGTATTTCGCAGACCGGCAAGAACTGGACAGTACAGCAATATCTTTACGCTTCGCTGGGCATCGCAGCGGTCGTGATGGCATTGCTCTGGTTTCGGGGCGCACCCATGTATCTTGCATTGTTCGGCGGACTGCTGCTGGGTGCAGGGCTTCCGCATTTCGTGATCAGCTTCCTGATCGCCAAGCGTCTCAAGATGTTTACCGCCAACTTCCCCGATGCGATCGAACTTCTCGTGCGCGGCCTGAAATCGGGTCTGCCGGTCGGTGAAACGCTGGGCATGGTGGCCAAGGAAATTCCAGGTCCCGTCGGCGAAGAGTTCAAAATGGTAACCGAAAAGATCAAGATCGGTAAAACCATGGAAGACGCGCTGCAGGAAACCGCAGACCGGCTTGGAACCGCCGAATTCCAGTTCTTCGTTATCACGCTCGCTATCCAGCGCGAAACGGGTGGTAACCTGGCCGAGACGCTGGCCAACCTTGCCGATGTTCTGCGTAAACGCGCGCAGATGAAGCTGAAAATCCGCGCCATGTCATCGGAATCGAAGGCATCTGCCTATATCGTCGGCTCCTTGCCCTTTTTCGTGTTCGGCATGGTCTGGACGGTGAACCAGAAATATCTGGCGGGCTTCTTCTACGAACCGCGGCTGATGGTCGCCGGGATGGTCGGCCTCGTCTGGATGTCGATTGGCGGCTTCATCATGGCCAAAATGGTCAATTTCGAAATCTAAGGTTGTGGACGGGACGATAAAATGACCAATCCGGGCGGACCTGAACTCCTTGGCGTCGACGTATTGTGGGTGGCCACGCTGCTCTCCGCAATCGCGGCAGGCGCGGTAATCTTCGCGATCTACGCCGCGATTACCGTACGCGACCCGATGGCCAAACGGGTCAAGGCGTTGAACGAGCGGCGCGAGCAGCTGAAAGCGGGGATTACCGCCACAACCTCCAAGAAACGCGCCAAGCTCGTTCGCAAGACCGAGACCACCGACCGGATGCGGCAACTGCTGTCGAAGATGCAGGTGCTGCAGGAAGACCAGATCAAGGTCGTTCAACAGAAGCTGGCACAGGCCGGTATTCGCCGCAAGGAACTGGCAGTTACCGTCATTTTCAGCCGTCTGGTCCTGCCCTTCGTGTTCGGCGGTGGGGCGGCACTGTGGATCTATGCATTTGGCGGATTGAGCGACTGGAGCACCTTCAAGCGCTTTGCAGCCTTCGCCGGTATAACCATCCTTGGCTATAAAGCAGCCGACATCTATTTGAACAACTTGATCCAGAAGCGCACTGACGCGATCCGCAAAGGCTTGCCCGATGCGCTCGATCTGCTGGTGATCTGCGCCGAAGCTGGTCTGACGGTCGACACCTCGTTCAACCGCGTGGCCAAGGAACTGGGTCGCGGCTATCCCGAACTCGGCGATGAATTCGCCCTTACCGCCATCGAACTCGGCTTCCTGACCGAGCGACGCATGGCGTTCGAAAATCTCGCCTATCGCGTCAATCTCGACTCGATCAAGGGCGTGGTCACGACCATGATCCAGACCGAGAAATATGGTACCCCGCTGGCATCCGCGCTGCGCGTACTCTCGGCCGAATTCCGCAACGAGCGCATGATGCGGGCTGAGGAAAAAGCGGCTCGCCTGCCAGCCATCATGACCGTGCCGCTGATCCTGTTCATTCTGCCGGTTTTGTTCATCGTTATTCTTGGCCCGGCAGCCTGCTCGATCGGCGACGCCTTTAGCTAGAAACACCATCCGGTGAGGGGAATGAGGGCGGGGCTATTGGTCCCGCCCTTTTTCTTTCAGACCTTGCGCACCGTCTGTTCTATCGCCCCGAAGATGGTGTGACCTGCATCGTCGCGTACCTCGATGCGGATGGTATCGCCGTCTTTCAGGAATGGCGTCTTCATTTCGCCTTCAAGGATTTTCTCCACCATCCGCACCTCGGCGATGCAGCTATAGCCGAGCCCGCCCTGTGCCACCGGCTTGCCAGGCCCGCCATCGGCATCGCGGTTCGATACCGTGCCGGACCCGATGATCGACCCGGCACCCAGATTGCGGGTCTTGGCGAGATGTGCAATGAGGACGCCGAAATCGAAGGTGCAGTCGTCCGACGCGACAGCCCGGCCAAATGGCGCGCCGTTAAGGTCCACCGTCAGGGTCCGGTGAAGTTTTCCCTCTCGCCAGTAGTCGCCCAGACTTTCAGGCGTCACGAACACCGGCGACAGCGCGCTGGCCGGCTTCGACTGCACAAAGCCGAAGCCCTTTTCGAGTTCGGCGGGGATAAGGTTACGCAGCGACACGTCGTTAACAAGCCCGACCAGCCGTACATGATTTCTCGCCTCTTCGATCGACACGCCGCGCGGGACATCGCCCGTTACGACCACAATCTCTGCCTCCAGGTCGCAGCCCCATGCTTCGTCGGCGAGCGGAATATCATCGCGCGCGCCCAAAAATTCGTCCGATCCGCCCTGATACATTAAAGGGTCGTGCCAGAAACTGTCGGGCAACACAGCGCCCCTCGCCTTCCGCACCAGTTCGACATGGTTCACATAAGCCGATCCGTCGGCCCATTGGAAGGCGCGCGGGAGCGGCGCAGCGGCATCATGCTCATGAAAACGCTCGCGCGGAATTGCCTCATGTTCGAGGTCGGTCGCCAGCGCCTCCAGTTTTGGTGCTATCCGGTCCCAGTCATCCAACGCCGCCTGCAGCGTCGGCACAACGTGCGCGGCATCCGCATACCAGGCCAGATCGTTCGACACGACCACCAGATGTCCGTCACGGCCCGATTTGAGCGAAGCTAGTTTCATAAATTTCCTTTCGGTTCGTGCGGCATGATGCCCGCTGTTTTGGGTTGCGGCAACCGATAGTGTCTGCCTATCCTTTGCCGATGGAATGCGATGGTGGGGGCCGGGAAGAGATCATGCTCAAAAGGTTGAAAGCTAGCCTGCTGGCGCTCTGCATGCTGGCCACTGCGCCTGCGGCGACGGGGCAGCAACAGGCGGGATTCAATCCTATCGAGGCGGCGAAAAACGGCTGGTCGATGGAGCAGGGTCGCAGCGCGGCCTGGCACTTTGCACAACACCGACGTCTGGCCAGTGCCATCGCCGCTTTGCAGCCGCAGAAAAACGGTGTGATCGATGCCTATGTCGTTTCTATCGGTCTCGATTCCGATCCGGTATTCAGACGTGAAGCTGGTGAGGCCGCGAAGGTTCTGGCCCGCCGTTACGGTGCGGTGGGGCACAGCATCTTCCTTGCCGCCGGGGCTGACGACCAGGGGAACGGAACGCCGCAAGGATCGCCTATAAATCTGGCCACCGCGCTTGCAGCGGTCGCGGGCAAGATGAACCTCAAGGAGGATGTCCTGATCCTGTTCGCGACTACGCATGGCGACCCAAATAGCGGGCTTGCCTATCGTGACGGCGACAAGGGCTATGGCGCAATCGCGCCTTCGCGGCTGGCCAATCTGCTCGACGATCTGGGGTTTGAGCGACGGATGATCCTGCTATCGGCATGTTATTCGGGCGTTTTCCTACCGCTGCTGACCAACGAAAACAGCATCATCGTGACCGCTGCCGCGTCAAACCGTACCTCTTTCGGCTGTGCGCCGGGTAACGACTGGACCTTCTTCGGAGATGCGCTGATAAACCATGGCTTGCGCAAGCCCCAGCCATTTGAGAAAGCGACCGAAGAGGCTATCTCGCTTATCGCCCAGTGGGAGAATGCGCAGAAGCTTCTCGCCTCGCGCCCGCAGACATTTGTCGGAGACAAGACGAATGTCTGGCTGGCCCCGCTAGAGGCGCGGATGCCCAAGACCGAAACGCCCAAGGTCGGCAAACCAGCCATCGAGTCCTTCTAGCGCTTATTCACCGCCCGGTTCGATATGCAGCCAGTCGGCATGCTTGGGCGCCTTCTTGGTCGCATTCCATTCTTCAAGCATCTCGGGTGCGACGCGCTTCAGTTCGGCATATTGCGCATCGGTTCCAATGTCACAGGCGAGTTCGAGACGGTGTCCGTTCGGATCGAAGAAATATATCGAGCGAAAAATGCCGTGATATGTCGGTCCGAGAACGTCGATACCCTGCGCTTCGATATGTTCTTTCGCTGCTTTGAGTGTATCGAAGTCCGCAACCTTGAACGCAAGATGCTGGACCCAGGCGGGGGTCTGTTCGTCGCGTCCCATTTCGGGCTGGTTGGGTAGCTCGAAAAAGGCCAGCACATTGCCACCGCCGCAATCCAGAAAGATGTGCATATAGGGGTCGTAAGCGCCGGTAGAAGGCACGTAATCTTCGGCAAACGCATTGGTGTAGGTGAAGCCAAGGACGCGTTCGTACCAGTCAACGGTTTCCTTCGCATCCTTGCAGCGATAGGCGACATGGTGAACGCCGTTAGTGGTGAAGGGAATGGTCATTCTGCTACCTCGAGCACGCCGCGCTCGATCTGGTCGCGCTCGATGCTTTCGAACAGCGCCTTGAAATTGCCTTCGCCAAAGCCTTCATCGCCCCGGCGCTGGATGAATTCGAAGAAGACCGGGCCAATCTGCGGCTGCGCGAAGATCTGCAGCAACAGGCGCGGCTGACCGCCTTCGGTGGTACCGTCAAGCAGGATGCCGCGCTTTTGCAGTTCGGCGGCGGGTTCGCCATGTCCGGGAAGCCGCTCGTCGAGCATCTTGTAATAGGTTTCGGGCGGCGCGGTCATGAAGGGCACGCCCAGTTTCTGCAGATTGTCCCAGCAGGCGATGAGATCGTCGCAGATCAGCGCGATATGCTGGATACCCTCGCCATTATAGGCGCGCAGATATTCCTCGATCTGGCCGCCACCGGCCTTGCCTTCCTCATTCAGCGGAATGCGGATCTTGCCATCGGGCGCGGTCATCGCACGGCTGGTGAGGCCGGTATATTCGCCCTTGATATCGAAGTAGCGAATTTCGCGGAAGTTGAAGATGCGTTCATACCAACCGGCCCAATGTGCCATGCGGCCGCCATATACATTGTGCGTAAGGTGATCGATCTTCTTGAAGCCGGCACCCACGGGATTGCGAACGATGCCGGGCAGATACTCAAAGTCGATATCGTAGATCGACAGAGCTTCCGGATTATCGAGCGTCGCATAACGATCGACCAGATAGATGAACGCCCCTCCGATGCCCTTTATCGCGGG
>JACVCM010000062.1:0-6294 GCA_016742125.1 Sphingomonadaceae bacterium
TTTTGACCACCCAAGCCAATCCCCTTGCCCGCCCCGCCATGTCGACAGCGCAATATCTCCGTATCGATTAGGCATATGACCACAAGATGTTCGATTGTTCTTGACTTGATCCCTCCTGTTCCCTAATCGTTCCAGTCATGTTCAACCTTTTGGGGTCATGATTATGCTCACGGCGAAACAGCATGAATTGTTGATGTTCATTCATCAGCGTCTCGAGGCAGGCGGTATCTCCCCGTCGTTCGAGGAAATGAAAGATGCCCTCGATCTGAAGAGCAAGTCCGGCGTTCACCGCTTGATCGGTGCGTTGGAAGAGCGCGGCTTTATCCGGCGGCTCGCGAATCGCGCGCGGGCGCTGGAAGTTTTGAAGATGCCGGAAGGCGGGAGCACCCGAAATGCCACGGTTACGACACTCACCCCTGCAATTGCCAGCAACAAGGCGCAGGTAAATCTGCCAGTTGCGGCAAATGACGTGCTGGAAATACCATTGCACGGCAAGATCGCTGCCGGTGTACCCATTGAAGCGCTTGAAGGTCAGAATTCGCTCTCCGTACCGATGGCACTGCTTGGCGCAGGTGAACATTATGCGCTCGAGGTTTCGGGTGACTCAATGGTCGAAGCAGGGATTCTCGACGGGGATTATGCGTTAATCAAGAAAGCGAATACGGCACGCGATGGCGAGATCGTGGTAGCACTTGTGCGCGGCGAGGAAGCGACGCTCAAATATTTGCGCCGCGAAGGCCAGCAGATTCGTCTCGACCCAGCCAACAGCCGCTATGAGCCGCAATATTATGCATCGCATGAGGTTGAGGTTCAGGGCAAGCTGGCAGGGTTGCTCCGCCGCTATCATTGACCTGTTGCGACCTCATTCACGGCCTGTCTGGCGGCTTGCACCCATGGCATATGGGAATTGCCTTCGTTCACGCTGACTAGCTTGAGGTCGTTCAGGAAAAACGCCAAGCCGCCGCTTTCATCGAGAAAGCGGCGGTCTGCTTTTATCCATTTGGGACGGCATGAAGCTGGCAACCATCGATCGCTTATAACTATGTCAACGCGCCGACAGGCAGCAGCCATCTCCATCGATGGAATTTGATATGGTGTGCGTGTTGCGAGCACTCTCCAAATTCGGCCAGCACGGTTCAATTCGATAACACAGCTGTCTTCCGAGCATTGCGCGCCTGGAAGTCTATCGACCGGCACAGGCTCGGAACGGGTTCCCGCGTTTTCCAGCATCATGTCACGAACATAATCTCCCGCGCGCGTACGCAAAAATGCGACAGACCCGTCTGGCGACACTATTGCAAGATGCTTACCGTCATCCGTTACCAGCATATCGGGACGCGGCGCCTGCAGCATGGCTATAAATCCGACCAGGAACGGCACGAGTCCGAGCAACCTGATCCGACTGTTGAGCAGCCCGAACAGCAGGGCGCCAAAAATCATCGAGACATACGCCCAAAGCGGCATTGACGGCAGCATCGAGATTGCCCCCGGCAACCCGCTGACATAGTGGGCCATAGTTATGATGAGATGGATAGCCTGCCCTGCAATCCACCAGAACGGGGTTCCCAGGCCAACCGTATCGAGCAGCAGGGCCGATGCCTGCATTGGCATGATCACGAATGTTGTCAGCGGTATCGCGGCAATATTGGCGGCCGCGCTGTAGAGTCCGGTTCGATGGAAGTGGAATATGGCGATAGGGGCAAGGACGATCTCGATTGCGAGCCCTGTGACTATTAACGTCACTGCTCCACGACCTGATCGCGCAAATATGGTTTCGTCGCGCCGTTCCGCCCATCTCTTCATCCATCGTGACTCGTGCAATATAACAATGGTCGTGACTGCAGCAAAGCTGAGCTGGAAACTGGGGCCAGCCATCGTTTCCGGCCACAAGATCAAGACTACCATCGCGCCGAACGCCACAAGACGAAGCGTTATGGCTTCCCGTCCCAATGCGAGGGCCACCAGCACAAGCAATGCAGCGACACATGATCTGACCGTGGGCACTTCCGCTCCCGCCAGCATGGTATACAGTACCGCGCCAATTGCCGCGCAGGCCGCCGCCAATAATGGCACCGGAAATCGAAGAGCAACCGCCGGAAACAGCGAGAATAATCTACCGGACAGGAAAAACAGAAAGCTCACCACCGCTGTCACATGCAGACCGCTGATGGACAGTAAATGTGCCATTCCGCTATCCCGCATCGCCTGCGCATCATCCTTGCTAATGTTACCCTGGTCTCCCGTTATCAAGGCCGCGCCCATTTCGCCCGTGGCCTCGGGCATGCGTTGGATGATATGTGCCGTAAGCCGGTTACGCATCTCGCCGAGCAGCACGGGCTGGTCGGACGGACGATACAGTTCGACCGCGCCAATTGCGCTGCCGGTTGCCCCAATCTGTTGAAACCAGGCTCGACGAGCAAAATCATATCCACCCGGCAAAGTCGGTCCAGCGGGTGGCATCAGGCGGGCTTTCAAACCGATAATGGCACCGATCCTGAACCGGGCGTCATATTGGTCCATTTCGAGGTTGACCCTCACCTTGCGAGGCAATCCCGAACCCTCAGCCGTGACGAGTTGAAGCCGAACCGTGTTACGTTCTCCGATCATCTCGACCTTTTCGACACGACCGTACAACGATCCCACCCAGACCTTGCCCAGCACGGGGGCTGCAACAACGGCCGATTTTATTGCTATCGCTCCAAAGCCTATTGAGACCGACAGGGCTGCGATTAACAGGAATCGGCCGATCCGACGGTCAAGTCCTGCCGCTATTGCAAGGAGTATCAGCGCGCTGCCGACCAGAGCGATTAGTCGTATACCGCCATCACCTGACATCTGCCAGATGGCGATTCCGGAGCCGACCGCAACAGGTATCCACAGCGGTACATGGTTGCGCTCTGCGTCGAGCCATTTTTCTATGGAATCGATTGAGAATAGCAGGCGCGGGAAAGCGTAAAGCCTGTTCCGTTGACTCGCCAAAATCCCTGCCACTTCATGCAAGTAGCACCATTGTCACAGTTCACAAATATCGGGATAGCAGACTAAATGCTTTGCCTTGACGACCGTCTATTTTGTCACCATTGGCTTCACAACGATAATGCCATTTTCTCCCCAAGAATGAGTGGCAATTGAGGATGCCCATAGCGGACGCATAAGGCGTGTCGGGCGCCTTTTGTCGGGCACGAACAAAGCCTTTAACAGGGGCACCCGCAGGAGATGCGGGTTTGACGTAATGGAGTATGAATATGGCTGACAATCAAGCGACGCTGACAATCGGCGATACAAGCTATGATTTACCAGTGATGAAGGGCAGCGAGGGGCCGGACGTCGTCGATATTCGCAAATTATACGGGATTTCCGATCATTTCACATTCGATCCTGGCTTCACATCGACCGCAAGCTGTGAATCAGCACTGACATTTATCGACGGCGACAAGGGCGTGTTGTTGCACCGGGGCTATTCGATTGAAGAACTGTCCGAAAAATCGAGCTTCATGGAAGTTTCATACTTGTTGCTGAATGGCGAATTGCCTGACGAAAAGCAGCTTAAGGACTTCAGTTACACCATCTCCCGGCACACGATGCTGCATGAACAGCTAGCGACATTCTACCGTGGATTCCGCCGCGACGCCCACCCTATGGCGATCATGTGCGGCGTCGTCGGTGCACTCTCCGCATTCTATCATGATTCCACCGATATCAGCGACCCGAACCATCGCATGATTTCAAGCCACCGCCTGATCGCCAAGATGCCGACCATTGCAGCAATGGCGTATAAATACTCAGTGGGTCAGCCCTTCATTTACCCGGATAACAGCCTGTCTTACACGGGCAACTTCCTGCGCATGACATTTGGTGTTCCGGCAGAACCCTATGTCGTAAATCCTGTTATAGAACGCGCGCTGGACCGGATTTTCATCTTGCATGCCGACCATGAGCAAAATGCATCTACATCGACAGTCGCCGGCGCGGGTTCGTTGGGAACATATCCTTTTGCCGTTATTTCGGCAGGGTTTGCATGCCTGTGGGGTCCTGCACATGTCGGGGCAACCGGTGCGGCGCTCAACATGCTGCGTGAAATCGGCACACCCGACCGCATTCCGCATTATATTGAGCGTGCGAAGGACAAAAACGATCCTTTCCGCCTTATGGGCTTTGGCCATCGGGTTTATAAGAATTACGATCCGCGCGCGACGGTCATGCAAAAGACCGTCCGTGAAGTGCTATCGGAGCTGAAGGTCAACGACCCGATCTTCGATGTCGCGCTGCAGCTGGAAGAAATGGCGCTCAATGACCCGTATTTCATTGAGAAAAAGCTGTTCCCGAATGTCGATTTCTATTCCGGTATCATATTGTCGGCGATCGGTTTTCCGACCGAAATGTTCACGGTTCTGTTCGCGCTGTCCCGGACGGTGGGCTGGGTGGCGCAGTGGAACGAAATGATTTCCGATCCCGGCCAGAAAATTGGTCGCCCTCGTCAGCTTTATACCGGGCCGAGTCTACGGCCTTATCCGTCCATCGCGCAACGTTAGCTAATGGTTTGGCAGGCGGAGGGTGAATTTTGCACCTCCGCCGTCGGCGCTATCGACCGTCAACGCGCCCCCCATTGCCTCGGCGAGGCGGCGCGATATGTACAGACCGAGTCCGCTCCCTCCGTCGCCCGACCGGCCCAAGCGCTCGAATTTCTCGAAGACTTTGTCACGGTCTTCGATGGCAATGCCCTTGCCCTGATCGACGACCGAAACCGACGTAAAACTCTTTCCACATGCCGTATCGATTCTGACATCCGTGCCGTCGGGTGAATAGCGGATGGCATTGCTGACGAGATTGAGCAGGATCTGCAGGGTCCGGCGAAACTCGGCCACAGCAGGCGCGGCGTGTGAATCCTGGGGGGCGAGTATGCGGATGCTGTGGTCGGCGGCTTTCAATGCCAGTAGCCCTGCAACCCGCCGCGCGACATCACCCAGGTCGATTTGATCTCGGGCAGTTTGAAAGCCCGGACGTTCTATGGCTTCCAGATCGCCCAGATCTTCAACCAAGGCCGACAGATGACGGGCTGCATCGGCTATATCGCGTGCATATAGCGCATAATTTTCCCGGATCGGGCCCTGTAGCTCGCTTCCGATAGTCTCGGCATTGGCGATTATCCGCCCGAGCGGCTGTCGCAATGCAGGTGCCAGATGCTTGCCGAAAAGTGCAGCCGGCTGACCCGCAGACTGGTTGGACGCCAAATCGCCCTCCGGTGTCGGGGTAACGGCAAACAGCATCCGATATCCGTTCGGGCCGTGGCCATTATCGACCGGTCGCCCGGTAACCCGCAGATGCTGGCCGTCCGCACTGCGGATTAGCAGCCGTTCCTGAAATCCGCGAGCACCATTGATAGCGGCCAGCAAATCTTCGAGTTCATCGTTATTCTGATATCGGGCCAAAAGAACGTCGGCGGCGGTTTTGCCGAAATCCTCCGCTACAAGTCCACCTGCCGCAATCCCGTTCGCCCTGACCAGACGATGAGAAGCGTTGAATAACATTGCGTCAGGATAATCTGTCTGGACGTCGTCCCGAACTGAATATGTCGATGCGACAGGCTCCGAAAGTACCTGCCACCCGATGATCGCCAGCCTTGCAAATGTTGGCTCCGGCTTGACTTCGACCCACAGTTCAAGATTTTCGGGTCCATCGGCCACCCGAACCGAACGCGAAAGCTGCATCTGCAGCCGGACTGACAACTGTGCCAGACTGGCGAGAGCCGGGATTGCAAGCATTGCGCCGTCTTCGCCACCGGCGCGCTTGTTCAAGCGCGAGAGCGCCTCATCGGCGCGCAACAGGCGCCCGTCGGCCGAAACCTCCCCGAAAATCGGGCGTGCCAAAGGCGCCACGGCGCTCACGGTCGACCGAACGCCAGGAAACTGGAACGGTTTGCGGCCCATTTGTCGATTTCACTTCTCGCGGATCCGCTGTCGATGGCATCATAGCCGGAATCGAGTATCCCGGCGTCTCTTGGTGTCACCTTGTCAGCGCGAAGCGCGACGATCGCCTCGATGGCGCGAGATTTTGGAATGTTGAGTGCTTTGAGCGCGAGCGCGTAGGGAGCGCTCGATCCGGCATCGATAAGCTGCACCATATGGTCGTAATCGAGGCCAAGCGATCCTGCCACAGTAGCGACGTGCAAATGCACGCCCGCCTCTTTGGGGTCCAGCATCCTCGACCGCTCAGCATCCGGGAGGAAGTGCACAATCTTCGCGGCGGCGGCCTGTGCCCTGTTCCCCTCGGAATAATGGGCGATGATATGGCGGG
>JACVCM010000062.1:6304-18404 GCA_016742125.1 Sphingomonadaceae bacterium
CTACACTAATACATCTCGATATAGTGTACACAGCTGTCTTATTTTTTTTTTTTTCAACCAGAAGCCGGATTACGAGTTCATGCCTAGTCTCGTGGCCTCGGAGATGTTTAAAAGAGAAAGATGATATGGCGGGCTGCGGCGATTGCCGCCGGTTGTCGCTCGCCCCCGATGACTTCAAGAGCGGCAACCACCCGCCAGCATAGTTTGTGGAGCAATTCCGGCGGCAGGTCCAGATAGCTGTGCCCCACCCCCTGTCGATGAAGACTTGCGGCGGCGAGTAGCAATTGGGCCGCGTCGGCGACATTGCCATCCGGATGGTCGATCAGTTCATGAGAAAGTGGCGGTGTTTTACCGCCGAGCACGGCGCAAAGCCGATCTTCGGCAACGCGGGCGAGCATGAAATCGATCAGGTCGGCTTCACGCAGGAATCCGGATTGCGCCAGCATGTCCCAGCTTTTGGGCCCGTCACTGCATTTTGGCGAGCAGAGCTGCATTTCTATGTCCGACACGAGATGTCGCAGCTTGGACGAAACAGCCGTGGTCATGGCCTCTGTAACCGGGACGATCGCCGACTGGAAAACTATGGCGGATACGTCGCTGCACAGCGCATGGATGTCGCGAGCATAGGTTGCCCCGACCTGAATAAGATTGTCGTGGTTATCGACGCCGCGCTCCAAGGGAAATCCTATGCTTATATCCGCGAACAACCTAACAAATTTGGGTTAATGTCGCTTTAAGCCTGAATCGGGTTTTTCGGATCGGATTTTTGCCTAAGCTGACCTGCAATCAGCAGCACGAGTTGCAGGATGACGACAAATTTTGCACCTGCTTCGATCGTCGATAGCAATGCACCGACGCATAAAGCGACGGCTGTGAATGCAGGCGACTTGAGGATCGCCGCCGACCAGTTTGGAAGCCGTTCATTTACCGAATAACAGGTCAGCAGCATCGCGACAGACGAAAACCATAGGGAATCCAGGGACCCATCAGCGCTTCTCCAGGTCGTTGCCAAAAGGGCGACAGCCAGCAATATCCATAAACCACGCTTATGCCATTGGTCGGAGAGCAACCCTTCTTGCGCATCCAGCGCGATGGCGTCAATTCGATCCAACATGGTCGCTAACAGCGCAATCAGGATGGCGGCAATCACCCAATTCATGGCCCCCGCGCCAAGGCTGGCCAGTGCAGCCACAACGGGCGAATGACGCAAGACCGCATTTACTGAACGATTCCGCCAGATCAGCGGCGCCAAATGCCGACCCACAACACCGAAAACCTGTCGTTCGATATATCCGGGGGCATCATTGCTTCTTCGCTTCACTATATTATCGGCAACCGGGACAACATCCGCATTATCCCTTGCCCTTACGACATCCCCTTGCTGCAGCAAGCTTTGGGAGAGAGGCACGAATGGTGTCCCGCTTTGGACGGCGTGGCGGAGTAGTGACGATTCAATGCTCCAGCCTTCGGGCAGCTCGTCTATCGACTGGACTGTTGCCGAATTGAGGATCGCAATACCGGCCCATCGCGTATTGAGGTCAATCCGCTCGAACGCGGCATTGTCGTCCCTGCTGTCGAATGTGGCAATGAGCGGCGCCTGTCGGTGGATTATCCCGCTCAGGACGGCATCTGAAAAATAATGTCCCTCGGCAAGGACGACCAACGTTGCTTGCGGGGGAAGCGAGTTTTGCAAGTCCCTCATGTTACGGACGAAACCGACTTCAAAACCCTGCCGCTTCAACTTGTCGGCAAGAGCAAGCAATGAACCCGGAATGGTGTCGACTTCGATCAGGAATTTGCGAATACCGACCTGCTGCAAAGCATGAATTTGCCATTCGAGGATCGAGCGCCCCGCAATTTCCAGATACGCAACGCTCTCTTGTGCCGCGTTACTCTGCGTCGTACCCACAACCGAGAGCAACGCCAAACCGGATTGCTGTTTCAAATTGAAAGTCATCGGGCCGATATGGATGATATCCGTCCATTGCCAACCCTTTTATATCGGCAAGACAGGAACTAGTGAATTTCGTGCGCCTCGATTTCGGCAATGGCCTGGCCGAGCTTGCGGATAACGACCGGATCGCCCGGCGCGCCCTCGCTTGCCTCATCTGCAAGCGACATCAACCTTACAGCTCCAAAACTCGCGGCAAGCCCCTTCAGACGCCAACTGGTATACTGCCAGTTGGCATCACAACGTGAGCGGGAAAGCAAGCTCAACTGCCGCTTTGCACTTTCGACAAATGACGAGCGAAGCTCCGCAATCAGTGCGCTATCCTCACCCGCCGCTGCCTTAAGCGCTGTGTCAAAAGAGCCATAGTCCATGGACATTCTGCAACTATAGCAAAGATAAGGTTAAGTTTGCGTTTCCCTGTGGATAATTTATGGTAAATTGCTTGACATGACAGCACGCTCCAAAATTGTCGGCCTGACGAGGCAGATCGATCCGCAGACCGCAGACGATGTCGAACATCTTTCCGAAGAGGCCTTAAGCGAGCCAGACTCGCCGCTGTTGGCTGCTGAAGAACGCTACGAGGCATATGTTGAAGACGATGTTTCCGAACATGGTGACGCTGTCCGGAATCGCTGGACATCTTATATTGTTCCTTGCCTCATAATTGCCGCTGGCCTGGCTTGGACCGTTTTCTTCGGGTGGACATATTTTCCTGAAGCGGGCCTGGGCGTTTCACCCGAACGCGCGGTTACACTGGTGAGCATGTGGGCCACGCCAGCACTGCTCTTCACAGTCATGTGGTTGTTGGCGATGCGGCACAGCCGCGCCGAGGCATTGAGGTTCGGAAATGTCGCACGGCTGTTGCGCGCGGAAAGCGAAGCACTCGAAGCGCGGATGCGAACCGTGAACGAGGAAATATCGCTCGCCCGCGAATTTCTGGCGCAAAATGCACGCGAACTGGAGACGGTTGGAAAGCGTTCTTCGGAAAATCTGGTCGATGCAGCGCGCATATTGACGTCGGCCCTGGCGGACAGTGACGAAAAGGCCAAAACGTTGGAAGCGGTAAGCAACGCAGCCAACAGCAACCTCGATCAATTGCGCAAGCATCTTCCGGTCGTGACGAGTGCAGCGAAAGACGTGACCAATCAGATCGGGAGCGCCGGCAATAACGCCCAGCTTCAGATCAAATCGCTGATTGCCGGGCTTGAACGCGTTGGCGAAACCGGCAAAATGACACGAGAATATCTCGACGCGATGGAAGTGCGAGCGGGAGAAGTCTCCGAAAAACTCGAGGAAATTACCCGTGAAAGCGCCGCCACTCTGGAGCAAGCTGGCAGTGGCGCTGAACGTCGGGCAGCCGAGGCGGCCAGGCTGATCGAAAACGCAGCAAGCAGCATGACAAACCATGTGGCTATCGCATCGGGCGAAGTCGACACGCTGGTAACCGACAGCAGCGCGCAGATAGAAAACCATCTCAACCTTCTGCGGACTGCTCTTGCGGCTCTGACCGAACAATCTGCGGCAGAGCAAAACCGCATTTCTGCAATAATTGCGGAAATCGAGGCCCATATCACCAGCAGTGCGGAGCGCATCGCCGAGGTGGATAAGGCGGCGACAGACCAAACGGCCAAACTGGCCTTTGCCGTGTCCGCTCTTGGCGAAAGCACCAGAGCGGTTGGAACCGACTTGGGGAACAACCGGGAAACCACAGATCGACTGATCGAACGGTCTGACAAATTATTATCCGCGCTTGGTGCGGTGAATAGCGAAATATCTGACATCATCCCCGCGTCGATGGAACGCATGTATCAACGGCTTTCCGATGTAATGCAGCAACTCAGCTCGGCATCTTCGAACGTGGACACGCTCGACGCGATGAGCAGTGGCTTGCTGACCAAAACCGCCTCGCTCGAACAGGCCATCGCGATACAGAGAGACAGCGTTGAAAAACTGATGGCCCAGAGCGATCAGCATTTTACGACCCGGCATCAGCAAGCTGACGCGCTGGCAGCGGCACTCAATCATACCCGCTCACTGGTCGAAGACATGACCGAGGATGCAAACGGCAAGCTTGTTTCGTCATTGTTGAGGGTCCGGGAAACCACGAAACAGGCTGCCGAAAGCAGCCGCAAGATACTGGATGACGAGCTTGCGATTATCGCGGAGCGACTAACCGAACAGTATAAGACAGCACTGGCAGAAGCGATCGATACCCAGATTACGGCGATGAACGGCGCGATCCAGAAGGCGGTCGACCGAAATCTGGAGTTGTCAGAGGCGTCTACAATGAAACTGGCGGCACAATTGCGACAGCTCGATGAGCTTGCCGACAATCTGGAAAAACGCATCACGGACAATCGCAATGCCTTCGAAGGTGTGGATGACGACAGTTTCGCACGCCGCATGGTACTGCTGACCGAATCGCTTAATTCGACAGCGATCGATGTTGCCAAAATCCTGTCCAACGACGTTACGGACACCGCTTGGGCCGCCTATCTCAAGGGAGATCGCGGGGTATTCACTCGTCGTGCAGTGCGGCTTCTGGATGCGGGTGAGGCCCGTGCAATTGCAACCCATTATGGCGAAGATGCCGAATTCCGGGAACATGTGAACCGTTACATCCACGACTTTGAATCGATGATGCGCGTGTTGCTCAGCACGCGCGATGGCAATGCTATCGGCGTCACGCTGCTGTCATCCGACGTTGGCAAACTGTATGTCGCTCTGGCGCAGGCTATCGAACGACTGAGAAACTAATCCGGTCGGCCCGATACCAGAAAATCGAAGCTGTGCCGGTCAATCCAGCCATAGCTATAGTTGGCATAATACAGCCCGAACAACGCCGCCGACAACAGCGTTGTTCGCAGGATTATGGTACCCGGTCGGAAATTCGCGGGCGCGCTGTCCGCCTGACCGGGTGTTTTCGCCAAACCCATTTCGTCATGAGTGCGGATGCCGATCGGCAGGATGACAAAGGCGCTGAGCACCCAGAAAAGCACATATATCGCTATTATCGACGTCCAGCTCATGCGGTCTCCACGATCAAAACTTCAACGATTGGCTTTTTGCCGGTCCAGCTCGTCGCAACACGACGCACCGCGAGCCTAACACTTTCCCGCAGCTGGTCATAATCACCCTTGTTTGCGCGGACGGCCGCCTTGACCGCTTCGCTCGCCTCCTCAAGAAAATCCTCCCGGTCTTCCTCAATAGGAACCCCGTGCAGTCGGATTTGCGGTTCACCGAGCAGGCTGTCATCGCCATCCAGTGCGACTGCAACCGCAATCAACCCATACCAGGACAGCCGCCGTCGTTCGTTGATAGTACCTCCATCGGCGGCAATTATTGTTTCGCCGTCGAGAATCAGTCTGCCGGTGCGCTCCTGCCCGATGATTTCGGGACGCCCGGGGGCCAATCGTACAACATCGCCATTCGATTGCACCAACGCATTCTTAACGCCGTGCGCCAGTGCAAAGCGCGCCTGTTCTGCCATATGGCGGCGCTCACCGTGCACCGGAATGAGCACCTCCGGCCTGATCCAGTCATAAAGTGCAGCAAGTTCAGGCTGTCCGGGGTGACCTGATACATGAACGTGCGCCTGTTTTTCGGTGACGGTCAAAATATTGCGTTCGGCGAGCTTGTTCATGATGATGCCAATGGCAATCTCATTCCCCGGTATCTGTTTGGACGAAAAGATAACGGTGTCCCCCTCTTCGAGTTTTACGGGGTGATTGCCCTCTGCGATGCGCGCGAGCGCCGCGCGGGCTTCGCCTTGGCCACCCGTTGCAACGACCATGACCTCATGTCGCGGCAAGCCGTCGACCGCTTCCATATCGACCAGCGGCGGCATGTCTTTCAGATAGCCGTTGGTTTGCGCGGCCTCGATAATCCGATGTAGCGAGCGCCCAGCAAAGCACAGCTTGCGACCGCATTCCCGAGCCACTTCGCCAAGCGTCTGTAACCGCGCCGCGTTCGACGCAAAGGTGGTGACGACCACCCTGCCCCTTGCTGCCTTTACCGATTTGATAAGGTCGGCCCGGACGCTACCTTCGCTCCCACTGTCGGTGCTGTTGAATGCGTTGGTGGAATCGCAGACCAGTGCCAACACGCCTTCATCACCAATGGCGGTAAGCTGTTCTGCGGTGGAAGGCGTACCGATCACCGGCTCTTCATCCAGTTTCCAGTCGCCCGTATGAAAAACGCGGCCATATGGCGTGTCGATGACGCAAGCACTCATCTCGAGAATCGAATGCGCAAGCGTTACAAATCGAAATCCAAAGGGACCGAGTTCGAAGCGCCCCTCCATCGGAATGACCTTCAACTCGACAAGGTCGTCTATACCCTCTTCAACCAGCTTTCCACGGATCAATGTCGCAGTGAACGGGGTGGCGTATAGCGGCACGTCCAGATCTGCCGCGAAATAGGCAACAGCGCCGATATGATCCTCATGTCCATGAGTCAGCACGATACCGAGCAGGTCACTCTTGCGTTCCTCGATGAATTCAAGGTCAGGTAAGACAAGCTCGACGCCGGGATAATCTGCATTGGCGAAGGTAATGCCCAGATCGACCATCACCCATTTACCCTGGCAGCCGTAAAGATTGACGTTCATGCCAATCTCGTTCGACCCGCCGAGCGCGAGGAAGAGCAGTTCGTCCTTGGGGGTAGTCATGTTATTGCTCTCTACTTTCGTACAAATGCGCCAGCCCCCGCAGCGTTAAATCCGGTTCCACCCGATCGAATAAATGGCCATGTTGCTGAAACAGAATGGCAAGACCGCCGGTTGCAATTACAGTCACGGGCTTGCCGATTTCAGCTTTCATTCGCGCGATCATGCCCTCGATCATCGCGACATAACCCCAATAGATGCCGATCTGCATTTGTCCAACAGTTGTTGTGCCGATGACGCTGTCATTGGGCGGCGGTTCGATGGCAATGCGCGGCAACATGGCAGCGGCGGCGTACAATGCATCGAGCGATAGATTGACGCCGGGCGCTATGCTGCCTCCGCGATAGGAACCGTCAGGACCGATATAGTCGAATGTCGTAGCAGTGCCGAAACTGATGACGATCTTGTCGCCGTCGGCCATCGATTGTGCTGCGATGGCGTTGACCGCGCGGTCCGCGCCTACCGATTGCGGTTCATCGACCTTTAGCTGAATACCCCAGCCGACGCTCCCGCGACCGGCAACCAAAGCCTCGCAATTGAAATAGCGCGAGGCGAGAAGCTGGAGGTTATGAAGCGCGCGCGGAACAACAGTGGCAATAATCACCGCATCGATATCGCCCCGCTCATACCCCGCCATCCGGATGAGCTGATCCAACCAGACCGCATATTCGTCCGCAGTCCTCCGCGCGTCGGTCGCGATGCGCCAGCGCTGGACGATATCTCCAGCTCGGTCGACCAGCGCGAACTTGACGTTGGTGTTGCCGGTATCGATTGCGAGCAGCATTGCCCTACCCCCTGTCAGATCAAGAACACATCGCCGGCATGGATGGCACGAATGCGGCCGTCCGCCAAGCGGAGCTGCAATGCCCCATTGTCATCCAGGCCTGAATATAGCCCGTCCTCCACGCTGCCGTCGGGCAGGTTTACCGTCAGCGCCGTACCAATTGGATGCGACAGCTTCTGCCAAGACTGTGCCACGCCACGCAACCCGCCAAGGCGCCACCGGTCCATCCAGATAGCAAAGGCATTCGCCAGGATTTCGACAACCGCCTGAGGATGCGGCGGACGCGCACCCAGTGTCGTCAAATCGGTGACAGGTCGGTCCAGACCTTGCGGATGCGAGGTGAGATTGAGCCCGATGCCAACGACGACGGCGTCGTCTGCTCGTTCCAGGAGCATGCCACATAGCTTTGCGCCATCCCTCGACAGCAGGTCATTGGGCCATTTTATCTGTACGGCGATGTCGGGGGCAACTTGCCTTATTGTATCGTAAACGGCCAACGCGGCGACAAATGCCAGCGTCGAGGCGGGAGGGTCGCTCGGGCGAACCCGCACGATGGTGCTGGCGAAAAGGTTGCCCTTCGGGCTTTCCCACGTCCGTCCCAGTCGTCCCCGACCTGCATCCTGCGTTTCCGCACGGAGCCACAAGCCTTCCGGCGCGCCCCGTGCTGCACGCTGGAGCAAATCGGCATTGGTCGATCCAGTTAGCGCGACCTCTTCGAAAATGGGTGTCAGAACAGCGTCCTTGCAGCTTGCGCAGACAGCAAGCCGAGCACCGGTATCGACAGATAGCCAACGGGAGAATTGGCGAGCGCCAGCGCGGCGCCGGTCCACGTCAGTGTCTTGTCGTCACCGGCGAAGATCACATCGGCGGGGTCATCGAAATACATGACCTTCACGACCTTTAGATAATAAAATGCGCCGATGACCGATGCTGCGATGCCGATCACGGCGAGCGGCAACAGGTTCGCGGCGACGGCCGCCTGGAACACCACGAGCTTGCCCCAGAAACCGAACAGCGGCGGTATCCCTGCAAGGCTGAACATGAAGATCGCGAGCATCGCCGCCAGTGCGGGCCGCGTCTTGGACAGTCCGGCAATGTCGCTCATACCCTCGCGATACGCGCCATCACGGTCTTTAAGCTGCATGAGGATGATGAAGCTACCCAAGGTCATGGCGACATAGATGGCCAGGTAAACAAACATCGCCGCAATGCCCTGCTCGGTACCGGCAGCAAGGCCAATGAGGATGAAGCCGACATTGTTGATCGAGCTATAGGCGAGCAGGCGTTTAAGATTCTGCTGCCCGATCGCGCCTACCGCACCGATGATGATAGACATCAGCGCAACGGCTATAATGATCTGCTGCCAAACCGCGATCTGGCTTCCAAAGGCTTCTACCGCCACGCGCATTGTGAGGGCGATGGCGGCCACTTTGGGTGCACTGGCGAAGAACGCAGTGACCGGAGTCGGCGCGCCTTCATAGACGTCGGGTGTCCACATATGGAATGGGGCTGCGCTGATCTTGAAAGCCAGGCCCGACAGCACGAACACGATCCCGAAAACCAGGCCAAGTCCAGCGTCGCCACCGATTGCTGCGCTGATAGCGGCAAAGCTGGTCGAACCGGCAAAGCCGTAAAGAAGCGACATGCCGAAGAGCAATATACCGCTGGCGAGGCCGCCGAGCACAAAATATTTAAGGCCTGCCTCGGCAGAACGCCCATCATAACGCGCAAAACTGGCAAGGACATAGGCAGAAAGGCTTTGCAGTTCGAGGCCGATGTACAACGTCACCAAATCGGTTGCCGACACCATGATGCCCATGCCGATGCATGACAGCAGGATCAGCACCGGATATTCGGCACGCATTGCGCCTGCTTTTTCAAGAAAACGCGGTGCAATCATCAGCGCAATGGCGGCGGCGATATAGATCAGGATTTTCGACAGATTGGCAAAGGAATCGTTGCTGAACAGGCCATAGAAAGCCATGGCATCGGTATCGTTACACAGGAAATGCGCAACATAGGCGCCTGCCCCCGCCAGCGTGGCGACGGCCAATATGCTGACCAGGCGACCGCACTCGGCACGCCAGGCCGAGACCAGCAATAGAGCCAGGGCCGAGAAGCTCAGGATTACCTCAGGCCTGACGAGGTAGAGCGAAGCGTTCAGGTCCATCAGTGGCTCCCCTCAGCCGCTTTTTCTTCATGTCCGCCAACGCGGTATTTCGCCGTTGTCGGGTCTTGATCTTTCAATTTGGTGTCGCCTGCAGGTGCCGCGCGTTCGATACGATCGACAATGTTCGCGACATCGCGGCGAATCGGGGCGAGAAAGGTTTCCGGATAGACCCCCATCCACAGCACGGCCGCAGCGATGGGTGCAAGCAACCACATTTCGCGGCCATCCATATCGCGCATCGCGGCGGCATCGGCATTTACCTGCTCACCAAAAGCGATGCGGCGGTAAAGATAGAGCATATAGCCCGCGCCAAGGATGATGCCCGTGGTTGCGATCAAAGTTGCCCAGGTCGACACTTTGTAAGCGCCTGCCAGGCTCAGAAACTCGCCTACAAAGCCGCTGGTGCCCGGCAGACCGACGCTAGCCATGGTGAACAGCATGAACAGCAGCGCATATTTGGGCATGTTGATGCTAAGGCCGCCATATCGGCTGATTTCCCGGGTATGCAGGCGATCGTAGATGACGCCGACGCAGAGGAACAGCGCACCCGACACCAGTCCGTGGCTGAGCATGACGATGATAGCGCCTTCTATGCCCTGCTGGTTGAAGGTGAACAGGCCCACAGTGACAATCGCCATATGCGCGACCGACGAATAGGCAATGAGCTTCTTCATGTCGTTCTGCACCAGCGCAACGAGCGATGTGTAGACGACGGCGACCATCGACAGGCCGAATACCAGCGGGATGAAATCCGCGCTCGCTTCGGGGAACATAGGCAGCGAGAAGCGCAGAAAGCCATAACCGCCCATTTTCAGCAATACACCCGCTAGGATGACGGAACCGGCGGTCGGTGCCTGCACATGCGCGTCAGGCAGCCATGTGTGCACCGGCCACATCGGCATCTTGACCGCGAAGCTGGCGAAAAAGGCCAGCCACAGCCATTTCTGTGCCTCGGGCGCAAAATCCGTGTTGAGCAGCGTCGGGATATCTGCGGTGCCTGCCTGCTGGATCATCCACAGCATGGCGATCAGCATCACAACCGAGCCGAGCAACGTGTACAGGAAGAATTTGTATGAAGCGTATATCCGGTCGGCGCCGCCCCATATGCCGATAATGAGATACATCGGGATAAGGCCAGCTTCGAAGAAAATATAGAAGAGTAGCAAGTCCTGCGCCGCAAACACGCCGATCATCAGCGTTTCCATGAGCAGGAATGCTGCCATATATTCGCCGACGCGTTTGTCGATCGCATGCCAGCTTGCGCCGATACAGATCGGCATCAAGAATACGGACAGCATGATAAGCGTCAGCGAAATTCCGTCGATGCCTAGTTTCCAGCCTATCGGACCAAATAACTCTGCATTCTCGACAAATTGCCACTGCGCGCCTGCCGGGTCGTAGCTCAGCCACAGCCAGACGCCGAGCAGCAGGTTGAACAATGTCGCTGTCAAAGCGATGATACGCGCCATTTCCGCGCGCGCGAACAGACATGCAATCGCAGCCAGCGTCGGCACAGCCAGCATGATCGAGAGAATGGGAATGCTACCGGCGTTCATTATGTTCTCACCATCATCCAGCTGATTGCGGCCACAAGGCCGAGCAGCATCACCAACGCATAGGTATAAAGATATCCCGATTGCATACGCACCGCCATGCGGCTGCCCAAAGCGACGACTGCAGCCGAACCGTTCGGTCCGAAGCGGTCGATGATGCCCACATCCCCGCCCTTCCAGAATAGCCGGCCGAACCAGAATGCCGGACGCACGAAGATCAGGTTATAGAGCTCGTCGAAATACCATTTGTTGAGGAAGAAGTTATAGAGCGGCGCAAACATCGCGGCCAGACGCTGCGGCGCATCTGCCGAGCGTTGATACATCATATAGGCCGTTCCCAGACCGATCAGCATGGCTACCGTCGATGCAAGCTTAACCCATAATGGCACATCGTGCATCGCGTGGATCAAATGCTCGTTGAAATACAGCGTAGACGCCGCCCAGAAAGCAGTTCCGCCTTCTTCCGCGTAGATAAAATCATATTTGAACAGATAGCCTGCCAGCACCGCACCGATTGTAAGAACGCCCAGCGGAACCAGCATCGAAAGCGGACTTTCATGGGGATGATAGCCACCCGTGGTATCCGCCCCCGCCTGCTCGGGTGTTTGGTGGACACTGTGCTGGATATGCTCGCTCTGGATCCAGCGCGGTTTGCCGAAAAAAGTCAGGAACATCAGCCGCCACGAATAGAAGCTGGTCAGTAAAGCCGCGAGTACGCCGATGGCGAAGCCGTACATATGATAGGGCGCGCTCGATGCGTAGGCCGCCTCGATAATCGCATCCTTCGAATAGAAGCCGGCAAATCCGCCAAACCCGACAATACCCACTCCGGTTATGGCAAGCGTTCCCGCCATCATTGCCCAGAAGGTCAGCGGGATATGTTTCCGCAAACCGCCATAATAGCGCATGTCCTGCTCGGGGTGCATCGCGTGGAGGACTGACCCCGCGCCAAGAAACAGCAAGGCCTGTAAAAAGG
>JACVCM010000063.1 GCA_016742125.1 Sphingomonadaceae bacterium
ACCCAGACCGCCGCTGTGCTCGCGCTCTGCACCGCGCTCGCGCCCGCCGCACTGGCGCAGGGCTATGCGACATCGTCCGATGCCGGGCTGCTCGCGGGGCAGCTCGACGTTCCGCTGAACAAGAGCCAGGTGGTGACCGTCGACCGGCCCTTCGCGCGGGCGATGGTGGGTAATGAGGAGGTCGCCGACATCGTGCCGGTCACCAACCGCTCGCTCTATGTGCTCGGCAAGAAAATGGGGACGACCAGCCTTACCATTTACGACCGTAACAATATCGTCATTTCGGTGGTCGATGTCGCGGTCGGTCCGGATATCGTCTCGCTGCGGCGGCAAATGGCCGAGCTGATCCCCGGCGAGCCGATCGGCGCGCGTATTTCAAACGATGCCGTGGTGCTGACCGGTGTGGTGTCGAACGGCCCCGCCGTCGACCGCGCCATGCAACTCGCCCAGTCCTATGCCGGTGACAAGGTCATCAACATGATGTCGGTCGGTGCCAGCCAGCAGGTGATGCTGGAGGTGCGCTTTTCCGAAATCAACCGCCAGACCGGCAAACAGATCGGTTTCAGCGGCTTTACCGGCAGCGATGGTGGAACATTCGGTTCGGCCACTGGCAACGGCGCGGGGCTAGTTCCGGATCCGGATACCGGCGAGGGCATATTGCGGCTCGATGCGATCACTGGCAGCTTCGGGGTTTTCCGCAAGACCTTCAGCGCATTGGGCCTCAACATCAACGCCACGCTCGACGCGTTGGAACGCAAGGGGCTGGTCAAGACACTTGCTGAGCCGACTTTGGTCGCCTTGTCGGGTGAGACAGCTTCATTCCTGGCGGGTGGCGAATTTCCGGTTCCTGTGCAGCAGGGCAATAGCGGAAGCGGCGGCGGCGGCAACAATGGTGGCATCACCGTCGAATTCAAGCCTTTCGGTGTCAGCCTCGCTTTCACCCCCACCGTCCTGGCCGATGGTGTGATCAACCTGCAAGTGGAACCCGAGGTCAGCTCGATCGACCCCAGCGCGTCGATTACCATCAACGGCCTCACCATTCCCGGCCTGCAAACACGGCGCGCAAACACGGTGCTCGAACTGCGCGACGGCGAATCCTTTGCTTTGGCCGGCCTGATCCGCCGCGATTTTGCCACCACCGTGCGGCAGGTGCCCTTGCTGGGATCGATCCCGATCATCGGCTCGCTGTTTCGCTCTTCTGGCTTTACCAAGGGCGAGACCGAGCTGGTCATCGTCGTGACCCCGCGCATCGTGCAGCCAGTCAAGGCGGGCCAGATACAGCTGCCCACCGACCGCGTACAGAACCCGAGCGAGGGCGAGTTGTTCCTGATGGGACGGACCGACAAGGCAGTGGGCATGAACCCGCTCGATCCCAATGCACCTCCGCCAGAGGGCAAGGCATCCACCACTGACAAAAAGGGCGGCGATTATGACTATTAAGCGCATCATGGCGGTTGCCGCCACCGCACTGGCGGTTTCGGCCTGCACGCCCAACGACATCGGCCTGGGCGATGCCGCCAAGGCCAATTATGCCGCCCACATCGTCGATCCCGATCCGACCTATGAAGGTCCGCAGGTTGCAAGCGGGACACAAACGGCGGCGGCGCAGGAACGCTATCGCAAGGGCGCGGTCAAGAAACCGGTCGGTGTGAAAACGACCACCGGCGGATCGGGCAGCGGTTCGGGTAACAACTAAGACAGGTATCGGAGGTTTGTTCTACCATGAGGTCATCGGCTAAGCATCTGTGGAGCGACCAGAGCGGGGCAATCGCCGCCGTCTACGCGCTCGCATTGCCTGCCCTGATTGTATGTGGAGGGATAGCATTCGATTACGCCCGGCTCGCCGCGATGGACACCGAGTTGCAGAATGCGGCGGATCAAGCGGCACTTGCAGCGGCAACGCAATTGGACCAGGGAGCGACTGCTTGTGCGCGGGCGTCGGCGGCAGGGTTTTCCCTTGTTTCCAACACCCCCCTTTTCACCAATGAACCCAGTCCCGGGGCGGAAACCGTGACGGGTGACAAAGATTGTCGATTTGCTGCAGGGGAGAAGATCCGTTTCTGGCAGGATAAGGAAAAGACTACCGCCGCAACAAGTGAAGCGAACGCCCGCTTTGTCGAAGTCACCGTGGATGCGCGGACGGCGGAATATGCACTGACGCCGATTGTCGGTTTGCTCAATTCCGGATCGATCGCCGCCACTGCGATGGCGGGTCTTGGTTCGGCAATCTGCAAGGTGCCGCCGGTGATGATCTGCAACCCGGACGAGCCGGTCGGTAATACCAATGTCGACTATGCGTTCGACGCAAATGCACTTCGGGGTTACGGGCTGAAGCTGATCAGTGTCGGTAACGGACCAAGCGCCTGGGCACCCGGTAATTTCGGCTATCTCGATACAGGCTCGCCTACCTCCAATCCCAATGTTGAATTGCGGCAAGCGCTCGGCTGGACGACTGCACCGGGCAACTGTTCGCCAATTGGGGGCGTGAAGACCCGCACGGGTGCCGGTACACCTGTAACCCAGGCTTTGAACACGCGGTTCGACATCTATGAAAAGGCCAATACCGGAAACGGCAATGCGGCGTCTTGCCCGACCGGCGGCGCTTGCCCGCCATCGATCAATACGGTGAAAGACGTTTTCCAGCGCGGGACGCCCAACGCTGCCAACAAGTGTGGGATAGCCAATAACGAGTGGGAACTGCCATCGGATGCCGAAGCCTACAGGCCGACGAACACGACCGATTTGACGCAAGCACAAGCCGACGCGATCCGCATCATGGGCCATCCGCGCGACAAATGTCATGCTGTGTCAAACAACGGCGTGTGCACATATGGCGGCGGCACTGCGACCAAGATCGGCAACGGCCAATGGGATCGCAATGCCTATTTCCGGGTCAACTATGGTTGGACCAGCACTCAGTGGCCAACTTTTGTCAATCAAGGGGTCGTTTCGGCGCGAATTACGACGTCTACACCTACCCGTTATGAGGTTTATAACTGGGAAATCGCCAACCGCGGGACCTCGATCGGTGGTCGGACCATTTTGGGCAGCCGGACATGGGGCAGCGGCGGTAACCCGCCGACCGATTTCGATCAGCCAGTCTGTTCTGCCCTCCAAACGCCGAGCACCAGCGGCATAGTGCCTGGAGGAACCAATGTAGACCGGCGACGAATTTCCGCCGCAGTGATAAATTGCGATGCCCGGGACGTGAATGGGGGCGGGCCGACGGCCTATACTGTGCTTAAATGGATCGAATTGTTCATCGTCGAGCCCTCGCTCAATCGCGGTTCAGGCGGAAATCAGCGAACCGACCCCAATGACGTCTATGTCGAGATTATCGGAGAGACACAGTTGGTTGGCGCCGGAGCCACCGCTGGGCAGGTTGTTCGGCGCGATGTGCCGTATCTGATTGAATAGCGATGCGTAATTCGACTCGCATTCTTTCCAACCAAAATGGTGCAGCCGGAGCCGAAATGGCGCTGATGCTGCCGTTGCTTATCACGCTGATGTTCGGAACGTTCGAACTGGGAAATTATTTCTGGAGCGAGCATAAGGTCGTCAAAAGCGTACGCGACGCCGCACGGTTCGCCTCGCGCCAGTCGGAATTCTACACGCCGACGAACTGCACGGCTGGCACCGTCTCGTCGACCGTTGCCACGAACATCGATAACATCGCCCGTTATGGAAAGCTGAGCGTTACGGTTGCAGACAAGCCGAAAATTTTTGGCTGGACGACGCCTGTAACTGTCAGCCTGTCATGTCCTGCAATCGGATCCTATGTTGGAATCTACAAAGGAAAGGCGAATGTCCCAGTTGTGACCGTAACTGCAACCGGCGTGCCCTATCCGTCTTTGTTCAAAGTGCTCGGTTTCACATCAACGGGCTTGACGTTGAATGCGTCATCGCAAAGCGCGGTGACAGGAATATGAGACTTTTTCGGGCCCTGTTCCACGATCAAGGCGGCGGGCCTGCTGCGGAATTCGCGCTTGTCCTGCCCCTCGCAATTCTGTTCTTCTTTGGCATTATCGACGTCGGGCGTTTCATGTGGGAGTATAATCAGGCCGAGAAGGCAACCCAAATGGGTGCGCGCTTTGCTGCGGTCACTGACTTTGTACCTGCAGACATGGGAACATACTCATTTGTCGGTGTAGGCGGATTGACGCAGGGCGACCCGGTGCCAGCAAGTGCATATGGGACAATGACGTGCTCAAAGCCCGGTTCGGCCGCGGTTGCCTGTACCTGCAGTGGCACCTGTGGTTGGGGGACCACAGCTGCCGCCGCTCCATTTCAGGCAGTGGTGACCCGCATGAGCCTCTTCCTCCCAAGAATCGGCACGAGCAACGTACTGATTTCCTACGGGCCATCGGGTCTGGGATATGCCGGTGATCCCAACGGCCCGGATATCGCACCGATTATCACGGTGCAGCTTACAGGGCTTCAATTCAGACCATTGATGCTCTTTAACGCGGTCGCAATCAACATGCCGGACTTCAGCTACTCCCTCACCATGGAAGACGGCTCCGGCACGGTATCGAACTAGGCAGAATGAACATGGGCTTTTCCGAACAACTACACGCTTTACCGGAGGACTGGATTTTGGATCTCGATCGGCAATCTGTACTTTTGGTATTGTCGGAGGCCGAGATGGTTGCGGCGCAGCTCGACGCGGTCGATGCAGGCGCCATGCCGATATTGCTCAACACGCTACCGGTCGATGCCGAGATTCCGGTTTCGGCGCTGGCCAATGCGAGCATATTGGTGCTGGAAGTTTCGCCCGGCTATCCGGCTTCGCTCGAGCGGTTGTCTGCGGTGCGCGATCTTTATCCAAGGCTGCCGGTGATTGCCGCGGTGCGCGATGCAAACCTTCCGCTCGTCCGCACGTTGCTGAAACAGGGGGTGCGCGACGTGGTAGGCCTGCCTTTGCCGCATGCCGAGCTCGTCGAAATGCTGAAGGAAATTTCCGCCGAGCTTCAGGCAGAGCTGTCTTCAGAAGTTCAGCAGGGCCAGCTTGTTACCATCATGAAAAGCATTGGCGGAGTCGGTGCGACGACCGTAGCCACCCATCTGGCGAGCGAACTGGCCGCGCGCAATACAGGGCGTGGTGTATGTGTATTCGACCTCGATCTGCAGTTTGGCGATGCGGCGTCCTATCTCGGCCTTTCCAACCAGCTGTCGATTGCCGACCTGCTGGAGGCCGGATCGCGCATCGATGGAGAGCTGCTCCGGTCGGTGGTGACGACGACGCCTCAAGGACTGAATGTCATCGCCGCGCCCGCAGACATGATGCCGATTGAGGCGGTCAATGCCGACCAGATATTGCGAATTATCGATCTGGCGCGTCAGGAATTCGACTTTGTCGTCATCGACCTGCCGACCAACTGGACCAACTGGGCCCTGTCGCTGGTTGCGCGTTCGACGGCGATTTTCCTGATTGTCGAACTGTCGGTGGCAAGCCTGCGGCAGGCGAAGCGGCAACTTCAGCTGCTCGACAATCAGGGGATCAGGGGCGATCACGTCAACATCGTCGCCAATCGCGTGGAAAAGCGGTTGTTCCGCACGATCGATCTGGAGTCAGCGGCACAGGCGCTGGGCCATCCGGTCGAACTTAGCATACACAATGACTATCCGCTGGTGCGTGCCGCGCATGACCAGGGCGTGTTGATCCAGCAGATCCGCGCGAAGAGCAAGATTGTCGGCGACATCGCCAATTTTCTGCCGCGCCTCGGTGTGGAGGCCTAAGCCATGTGGCAGATCAGAAAGACCGACGATACCGCCAAGCAGGCAACGACTGGATCGCTGGTTGCCAACGATCTGCGCACCGAAACCCTGGACTATATCAACCTGAAGGTGGAACTGCACCGGCGTTTGCTGGACCTGATCAACCTGTCAGCACTGGAAAAAATGACCCGGCCTCAGATCGAGACGGAGATCGGCGAGCTGGTTCACGAACAACTGGCCTTGCAAAAGCATGCGCTAAACCAGGAAGAGCGCAAACGGCTGGTGTCCGACATATTGGACGAACTGCTCGGCCTTGGGCCGCTCGAACCGCTGTTACAGGATCACTCGATCACCGACATATTGGTCAACGGTCATGATGTCGTGTTTGTCGAACGTAATGGCATATTGGAGCGCGTCGACACCCGCTTCAAAGACGAACGGCATCTTTTGCGGATCATCCAGAAGATTGTGAGCGCTGTCGGGCGCCGTGTGGACGAATCCTCTCCTTTCGTCGATGCGCGTTTGCCTGACGGGTCGCGGGTCAACGCGATTGTCCCGCCGTTGGCAGTGGACGGATCGCTGCTGTCCATTCGTAAATTTGCCAAAACTCCTATCAGCATGGCCAAGCTTGGCGAGTTGGGCAGCGTGCCGCCGGTGATTGCCGATGTTCTGAAAGGTATCGTTCAGGCGCGGCGCAATGTCCTGATTTCGGGAGGTACCGGTTCGGGTAAAACGACGCTGCTCAACGCCATGTCGTCTTTCATCGATGAGCGTGAGCGTATCGTTACCATCGAAGACTCCGCCGAACTCCAGCTGCAGCAAATCCACGTTGCGCGCCTGGAAACGCGTCCGCCTAATATCGAGGGCAAGGGGGAAATCACGCAGCGCGACCTCGTCAAGAACGCATTGCGCATGCGGCCCGACCGCATCATTGTCGGCGAGGTCCGCGCCGGCGAAGCGTTCGACATGTTGCAGGCAATGAACACCGGCCATGACGGGTCGATGACGACGGTTCACGCCAATACCGCGCGCGACGCGCTGTCGCGTCTGGAACAGATGATCGGGATGAGCGGCATTGAAATCTCGCCGCGCTCCGCCCGCGCGCAGATTGCCTCTGCATTACACGTCGTTGTCCAGATCGGACGCCTGTCGGATGGCCGCCGCCGCCTGCTAAGCCTGTCGGAAATTGTCGGCATGGAAGGTGAAGTCGTCACCATGCAGGAGATTTTCCGCTTCAAGATGCAGGGCCGTGACGAGAATAACGAGGTTATAGGACATTTCGAGGCAACGGGTATTCGCCCGAAGATGATGGAAGATCTGGCTGCGCACGGCATCAACCTATCGCCCGACCTTTTCCGTCCAGACAGGGTGATCGCCTGATGAATCCGACGATCACCCGCCTTGTCGTCCTGATTCTGGTTTTCGTATCGGTGTTCATTCTTGCCGAGCTGGCGATTTCAGCGTGGCGTCGGCGTTCGACGGGTACGCGCGCGGTCAACAAACGCCTCAAGATGATCGAGGGCGGGATGGATCGCGAAGTCGTGACATCGAAACTCCGCAAGTCCCAGCCGTTGGAGTTCGCAAGCGGCAACGGATTGTTGAGCCGGTTGGTGCAAAGCATCCAGCAATCGGTCATCGCCAGCGGCGTTGCCATGCCGGCCCACCAGATCATGCTTGCCATGGCGCTCGGATCCGCATTGGTTGCCGTTCTGGTTATAATTGGCGGAGCATTTGCCGGGTTTGCGGTCAATTTCGGGATGGTGCAAATGGCAATTGCAGTGGGGCTGTCAATCGGTCTCGGTATACCATTGATCATCCTGTCGCGCATGGCTTCGAAACGGCGGCAGAAAATGCAGGAACAGTTTCCCGTCGCGCTCGACATCTTCATTCGCGGCCTGAGGTCAGGGCACCCTGTTTCCTCTGCACTCAATTTGCTGACCCAGGAAATGGAGGATCCGCTGGGTTCCGAATTTGGGTTGGTGCTCGATGAAATTGCCTATGGGGCGGACGTGCGCGACGCATTGCAGTCGATGGCGGATCGCTGGGGGCTGGAGGATATCCAGATGTTCGTCGTCTCGCTGTCGGTTCAGAACGAGACGGGGGGCAATCTTGCAGAAATTCTGGCCAACCTGGCCTCTGTCATCCGCGACCGCGCGAGCATGTATATGAAGGTTCGCGCCTTGAGTTCGGAAGGTCGCATGACCGCGCTCGTCCTTACCGCGCTGCCGATCCTGACTTTTGTCGGACTTTTCCTGCTCAATCCGGCATTCTATCTAGATGTCGCGCAAGACCCGATTTTCGTACCGGGTTTCCTGGGATTGGTGGTGCTCTATTTCATCGGATTTTTTACCATCCGCCGCATGATAGATTTGAAGGTCTAGGATGTTAGGAGGTCTCACACTAACCGGACCTTTGCGGCTGGCCTTGCTGGCGCTGGTGTTCATCATCGTTGTGGCGATGGTGATGCTTCTGTCCAATACGCTGATGCGCCGCGCCGCGACACGGGCGCGGCTGGACGAAGTTCGCGGTGAACAGACGCGGCTTACGGACTCCGCGTCGCTTCGCGGTGACACGCTGTCGAAAGGCTGGCATCGGCTGACCGAGTTTATCGAGCGGTCGGGCATTTCGCTGGTCGACAGTCAGGGCGAAAGCCTGCGCGCGAAACTGGTCGCGGCCGGCTATACATCGCCGCTCGCGCCCAAGCTTTTTACAGCAATCCGCCTTGGTCTTCTATTTTTGCTGCCGAGCATCCTGGTTGGGTCAATCATATTAGGCGGAAGTGAGGTTTCGCCGTTCACCCTGTATCTGTTCGGTGTCGCGCTGGCCATATTCGGCCTCTACGCGCCCAACCTGTTTATTACGGCGAAGGCGGACCGTCGCCGCGAAGCGATCGTCAACGGCTTTCCTGACAGTCTGGACTTGATGCTGGTGTGCGTGGAAGCCGGACTGGGCATGGAGGCCGCGTTTGACCGCGTTGGTCGCGAGATGCTTCATTCGCACCCGCTGATCGCGCAAATGCTGTCGATCGTCACCCTGGAACTGCGCGCCGGTTCGAGCCGGGAAGAGGCACTGCGCAATATGGCGAACCGGACGCAGGTGACCGAAATCCGGTCCTTCTCGACGCTGCTGATCCAGTCGGACAAACTGGGGTCGAGCATTGGCGACACATTGCGGGTATATGCTTCGGAAATGCGCGAAAAACGCAGGATGCGTGCCGAGGAAAAAGCGCACAGGCTTCCTGTTTTGCTATCGGTGCCGCTGGTCGCCTGCATGCTGCCGGTGATGATCGGCGTTCTCATGCTGCCGGCGATCATCCGGGTGATACGCGAGCTGGTACCGGCATTGGGTGGAGGATAGGGAAATGCACGGACGAATAAGGCAATGTGCACTTGCAGGCTGTGTGTCGATGGCGGTGGGCGGCTGTGCCATGCACCAGGCGGGTGGACCCGATTATCGGCTATCTGCGTCGGCACCGGCGCAGGTGGAGGGCGCCTCTATGCTGCAACGGGGCCGCGCGCAGCTTGATGCGGGTCTGGACGCACTGGCGATCGAATCCTTCCGGGCCGAGATCAGGTTCAATCCCGAAAGTGCCGATGCCTATAATGGGTTGGCCGTTGCCTATGGGCGTATCGGACGCGATGATCTGGCGCAACGTTATTTTGAAACGGCGCTGGCGAAAGATCCGTCCAACGAAAAAGTGCAGGCAAATCTGGCTCGGCTTACGGGCAACGCACCGGCTCTGGCCCAATCGGAAAAGGTGGAGCCACTGGAACACAAGGTCCTCGAGCCCATCTCCGTCACGGCAACAGAGGGGAGCGATGCTGCTGGAGAAATACTGGGAACTTTAGGGGCACCCATAGCAGCAATGGCCGAATTGACCATCGTCGAAGCGCCATTGTCAATGCCGCAGACATCGCTCGCGTCCAAGGGTATTCTGTCGACACGCTTTGCCGTTGCACCGGCACAGATTGCAAAACCGATACGGCCCGCGCCGCTTCGCGACCGCCCTAACGATCCAAGGCAGGCACCGACGCCTGCGCTTCCTCCGGCAACGCTGGCGACCGACTATCGGCCGGGCGGAGCGAGGCTCGAACGCGTTTCATTGGGCGAGGTGCGTTTGATTACGAAGGTGGAACGGCCTGTACAGACGGCACAGGCGGCGGCGCAATTCGACTCTTTCGGAGACCGCCTCGCGACCTGGTTGCCGCAATCCATCGCGGTTGAGCAAGCAGGCAATCGGCATGGCATGATCGAGAGCGCTGTCATCATAGCGGCAGTCGCGCGGGCGAGGGAAGACCAGATGCATGCCGTTGCTGTCGACATGCCGAGGGTGGATCTGCCCGAATTCGCCTATCTGTTCTTCCAGAATGGAGAAGATGCGGCGCGCGTCTGACCATATTGTGAGATACCGAAACCTGGCACTTGCATCCTTACTGCTGGTATCCGCAGCCGCCGAGGCGCAGGATATGTCCGCGTCCGTTCCCGATCAGCAACTATATCTTCAACAGGCTGATGCGGCTTTGCGTGATGGGCGGTTGACGCAGGCTGCCAACATGATTGCGTGGCTTGAAGAAAATGGCGATGCCGTGCCGGGTGACGATATCTCGCTGCTGAAGGCCGAATATGCCATCGCGACGCAGGATACCGAAACGGCGGCTATCGCGCTCGCGGCAGTCCATGACGCCGACCGCAACCCGTGTCGCTATCGCATGGCGACGGGCTGGTTGGCGGCAAATGGCGACCGTGTCGATGAAGCAATCGTTGCATTTGCCGAGGCATCGAAAAATTGCCCTGACGATGCCGGGATATGGAATCTTCTGGGGCTCGCTTTTGTCCGGAAGGGCGAGGCCGCGGCGGCGGGGGAAGCATTTCGCCGGGCGATGGTGCTGGCTCCGGATGAGCCCGAAATCCTCAACAACCACGCGGTGTCCCTTTTACAACAAGGTGAGGCGGAGCGCGCCTATATCCAGCTCGAAAAGGCGTTTGCCAGTTCTTCGGACAACGACGTCATAAAAGGCAATCTCGATTTTGTCGGCGGCATGATAGGACGCACTCCGCAGCGCCGGTTGCGGGAAAGCGACGCCATGTGGAGTGCGCGTCTGGTCAACATGGCAAAAGGGGCAAAGGCTGCATCCGACAGGCCGCGAGCCGACGCTTTGTTTTCTCAGGCTTTGCTGACGCTTGATCGTTTCGATCCTGAAGTCTGGGCCGAAATTGTCTCTTCGAAGGAAAACTGAGTTCGATGGAAGCGAAATATATCGTCATCGGCATCTGGGCACTGACACTGCTGGCTGCGGCTGCGTCCGATTTGCGCTCCTTTCGTATCCCCAATATCCTTCCTGTCATTTTGATGCTGCTGTTCGGCGCTGTCCACGGACTTGCCGGATTTCCGGTCCCGCTCTGGGAAAACCTGGTTCATTTCGCCGCAGCATTAGTCGTCGGCATGGGCTTGTTCGGTAAGGGTTGGGTCGGGGGAGGCGACGCAAAGCTCTATGCCGCGGCAGCGCTGTGGTTTGACTGGGAGGGCGCGATAAAGTTGCTGTTCATGACAACCAGCGCGGGATTGATACTGGCAATCGCCTTTATCGCGGCGCGAATGATGGGTTTGCGCAAAAATGTCCCGAAAGAGGATCGCCGTATTCCTTATGGTGTGGCAATAGCGGCAGGTGCCATTTTCGCCGCAGCTTGGCAGGGCGGGGACCGGCTGTTTCCGGCCTTTAGTTGATAGTTGGGTCTTGCTTCCCCGACCGCATTCCCTCTCGATTGACGATCAGTTCGGCGCGGGAAGCGACACCAAGCTTGCGGTAAATGCTGTTGAGATGGATTTTGACTGTTCCTTCAGTCAAATCGCACCGGTCGGCAATTTGCCGGTTACGAAGTCCCAGGCACACCAGATCGACAATTTCCCTTTCGCGCTTGGTGAGGAGGTCGTCAGACCGCACAGTGCCTGTGGGCCTTTCGATGGAATATTGAAGTGCGGGTTCTGTGACGCCGCTTTCAAACCATTTTCCTCCTGCCAGGACGGTGTTGATACCCTCTATGATGACATCGGGATCGCTGTCTTTCAGGGCAATCCCCTTGATGCCGAGACGCATCGCCTCGATCGTTTGTTCCGGGTCGATATGTACGGTCAGGAACATCGCGGGGACATTCGGATAATGCAACCGGAGGTAGCGCAGAACGCGCAATCCCCCGCCGCCGTGCATCGTTACATCCAGCATCGCGAGGTCAGGCCTGGCGATATCGATCTTGGTAATTGCCTCGTCGACCGACAGTGCAGTGTCTACCGCGAATTCCTTGGTGTCGCCCAGATACTGGCTGAACCCATGAAGAAAAAAGGGATGATCGTCGACAACCAGAATATTACGCATCGTCCACCTGTTGCATGGGAATCCGGATCGACAAGAGCGTCCCTTTTCCCAGCCCCTCTGCATATGCCTCGCCATTCACGAGTCTCAAGCGATCGCGTAGCGAAGCAGATTTCAATGTTAACGCAGGTTTTTCAAATCCCTGTTCTCCCTCAGACAGCGGATTCAAGTCCGTCACCGCCATCATGAGCGCATCTTGCTTGAGTGACAACGATACTGTCAAGGACTTGCTACCCGAATGTCGAACCGCATTGGCGATAACTTCGCGCAACAGATGCTCGATGTTGAACGACGACTCCGCATCGACCGGGATAGCCGGTTCATCCGAACTCAGGCCGACATCTATGCCCCATTGCAGGGAAATACTGCGTGCGGAAATGTCCAGTTGGGAAACGAGGTTGACCGTATGGTCGGCATTTTCGCTGTTTTCCAGAAAACCGCGCAGCCGGGATTGTTCCAGCGTTACGATATCCACTGTCTTTCGTATCTCGAGCTCGATTGGTGTTTTAGAGACATCCTTGCGCTTGGCGATAAGGAGCAGGCGCATCCTTAGCGCAGCGAGCGATTGCAGAACCCCATCGTGCAGATCGCGCCGGGCGACGTCATGCGCGTCGGCAATGAAGTTGCGCTCCGCGGTCGCAATGCGGCTCAGGAAATCGGTCATCTCGATGACGTGGCATCCGATATGGTAACCTTCGGCTATCTTGACCGCGTCGATCGGTCTGTCGATTGCACATATGACTCCGCCATGTGACCTGTCGATCTGCATAGGCTGCACGAGCGCAGCGGAGATATTTGCGCGGTGCAGCACGCGGGCAATGCGGAGTTCAGGATCACCGAATGGGCGGAAGTGTCGTGTGCCGGGATCGATGACCTGGTTCAACTCGCAATCGAGCAGGCTGCATCCGGGCGGCATGTTGCGCAGCCCTGCCATCAACTCATCACGATCCTTGTCCTTTTGCCAATCCGCCAGATGGTGGTGAAAATACCGGCCGGATGCATTTTGGAGAGGGGCAGCCATCAGACACGCCGCCCGGTCGGGCGCAAACAAGGATGCCATCGCGTCCACCCAGATTTGAAGATCGAAGTCGAACGAGCGTTCGAGCGACAGCATCCTGAGCGACGAAAAGTCGTTGCTGAACTTTTCCAGCAGATAGCGTCGGTTCGCCCACAATATCAGGGAAAAGACCGCCGTGACCTGAAGCGCTGCGGTAATCAGTTCCGATGCGCCGGATCTGGCGACCCCCGCTTTGGGTGCAATGTGGGATAGTAACAGCAACGCATCACGAAGCAGCAATCCCATCGGCACGATGGTGAACGACGCGAGAATGAGTTTCCGACCGATACGCAGGCCCATGGCGAAAACGACCACGCATAGTGCAAATGCGATAGTGGCGCCTTCCTCGCCACGCAAAAGCGCAATTGAGCCGATGGCGAGAAGGGCATCCCCCAAAACGACCAGATGGCATGTCCGCAGCTGCAGCGGCTGTCCCGCCAATGCACCGGCCGAAGTTGCTGCCGTCCAGCCCAGCCAGGCGTAGAGTAACAATTGCAGAATCCCAAAATATGCGGAGGCTTTTTCCGACTGTGGCAGGCTCCAAAATACAAGTGCACACATCAGCAGGCGACCAAGGGGCATCATCCAGAACAGGATGCGGCCAGCCGTCGTGCTGAGCCATCGTCCCAAACTTTTGTCAGTCGTGCTCAAGGCCGTCCTTACATATATCTAACGACATAAATCTATAGTTATACAATTGAATTATATTGGTAAATTTTCGTTAAGAACCTTGCGAATCGGTTGCGGATGGTGGTTACTGAAGCGGTAACGAATCGGTTTTCACCATTCTAGGGTCGCCCACTGGAATGGCAAACCTGACCACCTGATGATTCAGGTGTCAGCTTTGCGCATGAGGGATCAGGGGGACCATGGTGAAGGTTAACAGTCTGCTTTCAGGCACAGCCTATGCGGTCGGAGCATGCGTTCCGCACTGCCTTCAATGTGCGCGCAATTCCCAACAACCCATATTTTTCGCTCGGGTCTCTCAAGCCCCGGCTCTTCATTTTGCATAGGAACGCAACATGGATTTCAAGAACAGCGACATCGTAACCGGCCCGGCCATCGTCGATCTTGGCAGCGCAGATGCAGCGGCCTCTCTGGAAGCTGCTGCCACTCTTGCAGTGGCCATGCAGGCAGGCAACATCCTTCCGCTGACGGCGGACGGACAGTTGGTGCTTCCTGTCGGTGTGGGGCTCGATGACATCAAGGTTGTTGGGCGCGATCTGGTCATCCAGATGCCGGACGGCACGCAGATGATCGTACCGGATGGTGCGGTGTTCGTTCCGCAAATCGTTGTCGATGGGGTGGCCGTTCCTCCGCTCAACATCGCTGCGTTGCTTATTGGTCAAGAACCTGTTCCTGAGGCTGGGCGTCCGCAAAGCTCGGGCGGCAACTTTGCAGATGCCGTCGGTGATATTGGCGACCCCTTCGGACTCGGCGACCTGTTGCCGCCAACGGCGCTTGCGTTTCCCGAACCGGAAGAACGGGAAATCGTGCCCGATCTTGTCGATGAAGAGCCGACCACAATCATCATCACACCCGATCAGCCCGCCGGTTCGGTTAACGCCACTGCTTCGGTGCAGGAAGCGGCGCTTCCGGCACGTGGCAGCGAGCCATCGGGCTCCAACCCGACTTCAACGGCGGAAACAACCACCGGCAGCATCGTGTTTGATGCGCCCGATGGCCTGGGTTCGATCACGCTCAATGGTGTGGCCGTGACGGCGATCGGCCAGACCTTTGTCACGCCCCTCGGCACTTTGACGATTACCGGCATTGCCCCGGGTAACATCGGTTACAGCTACACCCTTACCGACAACACGACCTCGCCAACGTCCAACGATGTATTCGCCGTTGTGGTCACGGACAGAGATGGCGATACAGCCTCGGCCAATCTGACCATCAACATCGTCGATGATGTGCCCACCGCGCGGAACGACACCGACAGTGTTCCGGCAGGGAACTATACCGCCCAGACCGGCAATGTAATCACCGGCGTGGGAACGACCAGTGGGAATGCCGGCGCCGACACGCCGGGCGCCGATGGCGCTCTGGTATCAGGCGCCCGCGCCGGGACAACCGCAGGCACATTTGCAGGCGTCGGAACGACGATTAACGGGCAATATGGCACGCTCACCATCGCGGCGAACGGCAGCTACACCTATGTGCGCAATCCCGGCACCCCGGGCGGCGTCAACGATGTCTTCACCTATCAGATTACCGATGGCGACGGCGATACATCGACCGCAACGCTGACCATAGCAATTGGCGACTTGCCACCTGTCGTGACGCAGGTTCCTACCACCGGCGAGGGCACCGTTGTTTTCGAGGCTGGATTGCCGGCACGCGGCAATGAGCCCCCGGGGTCGAATGCACCGGCACCCAGCGAGTCGACCAGCGGAACCATCACCTTCACGCCGGGCGACGCTCCCGCGACGGTGTCGATCAATGGAACCACGATTACCGGGCCTGGACAGGTTATTACTGTGCCCACCGGTACGCTGGCCATCACAAGCTATAATCCGTCCGGCACGATCGGTTATACTTTCACCTTGACCGACAACACATCGGGCGACAGCACATCGCAGACCTTTACGGTGACGGTCACCGATGCAGACGGAGATACTGACTCCAAACCGTTCACGATCACCATTGTCGACGATGCGCCTACCGCCCGCAACGACAGCGCGACCCAAGGCGCCGAAAATGCGCCTGTTGTTGTGAATGTCATTACCAACGACACGAGCGGCGCCGACGGCGTCAGCCTGACCAACGGGGTTGCACTTGTTGCAGGGTCTCTCAGCGGAACCGGAAGTGTCGCCTATAATGGCGATGGCAGCTTTACCTATACCCCAGGGCGCGGCGAAGAGGGCATAGTTACCTTCCAATACCGCATTACGGATGGAGATGGTGATACGTCGACCGCAACCGTGACGATCACGCTCGCCAAGGATTCGGTGCCCTTTATCGAGATTGGCGGTGATCGCGATGTCGCAGAGGCCGGTTTGCCCGCGCGCGGCAGCGAGCCGGCAGGGTCGGATTCCGCAAGCAATTCTGAAATTGCGACCGGTACCATCGCGCTGGGCACCGGGAATGACAGCATCGGGTCGCTAGTTATCAACGGAGTCAATGTGACCTCCGGTGGCACCGTGACCGGTGCCTCGGGGACCCTGACGGTTACGCTGGTTGCCGGTGAATATGGCTATTCCTACACATTGACCGACAACACGTCGGGCGATGCAACCATCGACAGCTTTGCGGTTGTCCTGACCGACAGCGACGGCGATACAGCAACGGATACTCTGGTCATTGCAATTGCCGACGATATGCCGACGGCGGTCGCAGACACAGACGCCATCGCTGCCGGTCAATATGGTCCGGCCACGGGCAATGTCATCACCGACGCGGCTGCAGGCGATGCAGGCGACAGCGACAACGGCGCCGATACGCCAGGTGCCGACGGCGTTGTGGTGTCGGCGGTGTCCGGCAAGGATGCCGGAACCGTGGGCGGTACGACAAACGGCCAATATGGCGTGCTGACGTTGAATGCCGACGGCAGCTACAGCTATGTGCGCAACGCCGGAACGCCCGGTGGCGTTTCAGACGTTTTCACTTATACCATTCGCGATGGCGACGGCGACACGTCGAGCGCTACGCTGACCATCAGCATCGCTGACAGCCCGACCACGCTCGATCTGCCGACCGAAGGCGAAGCTGGAACGCAAGTTGCCGAAGCGGGTCTGCCGACCGGTTCAAACGCCGCATCGAATAGCGAAACTACAGCCGGAACAATCGCTTTCACTGCGCCTGACGGTCCCGCCAAGGTCACCATCGATGGCGTTGCAGTAACCGCTGTGGGCCAGACCTTCACCGGCAGCTTTGGCACATTGACAATTACCAGCATCGCCAACGGTGCGATCGGCTATAGCTATTCATTGACCACCAACACCTCGGGCGATGCGACTTTCGACGATTTCGCGATTGTCGTAACCGACCAGGACGGGGACAACACGGCGGGGACGCTGGTGATCGACATCGTGGATGATGCACCCATAGCGCGCGCCGACATAGACTCGGTCACCGAAGACGACTTCTTTGGCGAAGAGGGCAATCCGCAAGCCGACGGCAATGTGCTGACCGGCATTGGCGGATTCGACGCCAATGCCACCGATGGCGTGGCCGATACACGCGGTGCCGATGGTGCCTCTGTGACCGGCGTGCGCTTTGGCGCGACGACAGGCTCGGTGGGTACCGGTCTGGCGGGCGTCTATGGCGAGCTCGTGCTCAATGCCGATGGCAGCTACAGCTATGTGCTCGATAACTTTAATCCGGCGGTGCAGGGCCTCGACAGCAACGACACGCTGACCGAAATTTTCCATTACACGATCACCGATGGCGACGGCGACGCGCGCGAAACCACGCTGACCATCACCATCAATGGGTCGGACGACCCGATCACGATCAACGGCCTGAACGTCGAAGGTCCGGAACTGATCGTCGACGAGGACGACCTGTCCGATGGTTCGGATCCCGCTCCGAAGGATCCGCTGACACAGACTGGCACATTCACCGTGAATGGGGTCGATGGCATAGCCGCCGTCACTATCGAGGGCGGCAATGTTGCGGTCGGCCAGACATTCGCCAGCGCCTTTGGTGTTTTCACAATTACATCGGTTTCGGCGCCCGTCGACGGCAACGCGACCAGTATCACCATTGGCTATAGCTATACCCTGACCGACAACACCGCGCACGGCAATGCGGGTGGCCAAAATTTCCTGACCGAAACCTTCGATATCGCTGTGACGGACACCGATGGTTCGACCGACAGCGCGACAATCGAGGTGCGCGTCGTCGATGATATACCGACGGCAGTTGCCGACACCGACCTAATTGCCGGCGGCAGCAATGCACCAGCGACGGGCAATGTGATCACCGACGCCGAAGGCGACGGGGGTGCCGATACGCGCGGTGCCGATGGCGCGAGTGTAACCGCAATCAGCGGCTTTGGCGGTGCGGGCAATGTTAACGGCACCACCAGCGGCCAATATGGTGTACTTACGATCAACGCTGACGGCAGCTACAGCTATAATCGCAATAACGGTACGCCGGGCAATGTCAGCGATGTGTTCACCTACACCATCACCGACCTCGATGGCGACACCTCGACCACCA
>JACVCM010000064.1 GCA_016742125.1 Sphingomonadaceae bacterium
GCCTTGCGCAGTTCGGGGAGACGGGGGATCAGGCGTTGCGTGCCGAACAACGGTAAAACGCCTAACCGAAGCCGATATTCCCCTCCGCGACCCGCCAGTTCCTCTACCGCTTCAGCCATCGCATCCATTGCAGGCTCTACCGCTGCAAGCAAAGCTTCGCCGTCGGCGTTGATGACCATTGCCTGGGCACGTCGGTCGAAAAGGGGTTTGCCGATGAAATCCTCCAGCGCCTTGATTCGCCGGCTGAGCGCCGGTGCCGACAGAGCAAGTTCGCTGGCCGCTGCCTTGGCGGAGCCCAGCTTTGCCACACGCAAAAAGGCTTCCAGCGAACGTAATGGGGGCAATCGGCGCATCACCATCTCCTGGGTTTTGCCGCGCTGCAATAAGAGCGGCAAGATTTCGCGATCATTGGAATGTCACGAAATTCATTATGAAAACCATATTGCAGAGTTGCGTAACGCGCAACTGCAATTGCATTGTTCGCACTTGCACAAAATTTGTCCGGACGGCATATGGAACATGCCTTATAGGCATCCTCTCCTAAAGACTTTTTCAGGGTCGGCTTCGGTCGGCCCTTTTTTTGTCCAGAATCCGCGTCTTGGATTCGCAATTTCCGGAACAGCTCCTATCTTGCCGCCTTAACCAGAAAAGGCAGCCAATGTCCCCGAAAGCCAAATCCTCCAAATTGCAGGTCGCCAACGCCAAGCTTGAAGACTCAGGCCGCGGTCTTGCACGCATGTCGCGCGAATTCATGGTCGAAAATGGCCTGGTTCAGGGCGATGTGGTTGAAATTATAGGCAAACGCAGCACCGCCGCCCGAGCGGTCGATCCTTATCCAGAGGATGAGGGACTGGAAGTTGTCCGCATCGACGGCCTGCAACGCGCCAACGCCGGTGTGGGCGCAGGTGATCATGTCGAGGTGCGTAAGGTCGATTCGAAACCCGCTACAAAAGTCGTGTTCGCGCCTGCGCAGCGCGAAATCCGGCTGGAGGGGCCAAGCCAGGCGCTGAAACGCAGTTTTCTGGGACGTCCAGTCGTTACTGGCGATGTTGTCGCAACGCACGGGCAGCAGAGGGTGGCGCCGGATGACATGCCGCCGCAACTTCGACAGATGCTGGCCGCGCCAGCCTTTGCTCTCGCTGAAATCAGGCTCACGGTTGTTTCCACCACGCCGAAAGGCATTGTTCATATCGATAACGAAACCGAGGTGGAGCTGCGCGCGGAATTCGCGGAGGCCAGGGAAGGCCGTCGTGCCGATGTTACCTATGACGATCTCGGTGGGATGGGAGATACCATCAAACAGCTTCGCGAAATGGTCGAGCTGCCGCTGCGCTATCCCGAATTGTTTACGCGGCTCGGCGTCGATCCGCCGCGCGGCGTATTGCTGCACGGCCCTCCTGGAACCGGCAAGACCCGGCTCGCGCGGGCCGTCGCCAATGAAAGCGAGGCGGAGTTTTTTCTGATCAACGGTCCGGAAATCATGGGTTCGGCCTATGGTGAGTCCGAAAAAAAGCTCCGCGAGATATTCGAGGCAGCGACCAAGGCCGCGCCTTCAATCCTTTTCATCGACGAGATTGACTCGATCGCCCCGAAACGCGATCAGGTGCATGGCGAGGCCGAAAAACGCCTCGTTGCCCAGTTATTGACGCTGATGGACGGGTTAGAGCCCCGCACCAACCTGGTCGTCATTGCCGCCACAAACCGTCCCGAGGCAATCGATGAGGCGCTGCGGCGACCAGGCCGGTTTGACCGTGAAATCATCATTGGCGTGCCGGACGAGCGTGGACGGCGGGAGATATTGGCGATTCACACACGCGGAATGCCGCTTGGCCCCCGCGTCGATCTAAAGGAACTGGCGCGCACGACTTACGGATTTGTCGGGGCAGATCTGTCATCGCTGGCACGTGAGGCAGCGATTGAAGCAGTACGCCGCATCATGCCGGAGATCGATCTTGCCAGTGGGACGATTCCGCCCATGATACTCGAGAATCTCAAAGTCTCGCGCGACGATTTTTTCGAGGCGCTAAAGCGGGTTCAGCCGTCTGCGATGCGGGAAGTCATGGTGCAGGCTCCCGATGTGCGTTGGGAAGATGTCGGGGGTCTGGACGAGGCCCAGACGCGACTGAAGGAAGGCGTGGAATTGCCATTGCGCAACCCCGATGCCTTCCGCCGGCTTGGTATACGTCCCGCCAAGGGCTTCCTTTTGTACGGCCCGCCCGGCACCGGGAAAACCCTCTTGGCGAAAGCTGTTGCACGCGAGGCAGAGGCGAATTTCATAGCGGTCAAATCATCGGATCTGCTGTCCAAATGGTATGGCGAGAGCGAACAGCAGATTGCGCGCCTGTTCGCCCGTGCGCGGCAGGTCGCCCCTTGCGTGATTTTCATTGACGAGATCGACAGTCTGGCGCCAGCCCGCGGGGGCGGCCGTGGCGAACCGCAGGTGACCGAGCGTGTTGTCAACACCATATTGGCTGAAATGGACGGGCTGGAGGAGCTGCAGTCAGTTGTCGTCATTGGCGCCACCAACCGACCCACCCTTCTGGATCCCGCTTTACTCCGGCCCGGACGGTTTGATGAACTTGTGTATGTGACCGTTCCTAACAAGGGCGGACGACGCCGGATACTGGGCATTCACACCGCAAAAATGCCGTTGGGCAAAGATGTAGATCTGGACGAAATCGCGGAAAGGACAGAACGCTATACCGGTGCCGATCTGGAGGACCTTGTCCGACGGGCTGGTTTGTTTGCCTTGCGTGAAGGCGGAAACGAAGTCAGCGAAGTCAATATGGTGCATTTCAGTCAGGCTCTCAACGCATCGCGTGCGACCGTCACCGTTGAGATGGAGGAGGAATATGGCGCGATGGAAACCAAGCTGAAAGCCGCTGCGCTGCAGCCGCAGGGGATGGGCTTTGTCACCCCAGGTATGATGAAGCCCGTGCGGGATTCGAAGCACGAGCCATAAGCCAAATCCCGTCGCAACAGCGAAGGCTGGGACCTATCTAGCCTCTAGGTTTAGACTGCCCGACGTAATGGGCCCCAGCCTCCGCTGGGGCGACGGCTTCGCTATTGGTTGAGGATGAGGGCTTTCCGCCCCCAAACAATCAAGAACAATAACGCAGCGCCGATCAGGATAAAGGTTGCAGGTTCCCACCAGTTGAACAGTGCCACGCCGACCGCAGGCGCAAAAACATAGGCAGCGCCGTTTATGGACGCGATCTTGCCCGCAACATCGCCCTGTTCATGCCTGCGCACCGCAAGCGAAGCACCGGCGGTGAAACCGGGACGAAACAGCCCGAAGCCCAATGACGCGATCGCAAAGCCGGTGCTGATTCCATAAAAGTCATAGCTTACGCCCGTGAGTAGAATGCCGACCAGTGCAAGCGCCGAACCCAGCAGGACCGAACTGCGCGCGGCGAGTGACAGCATCGGGATTAGCCCCCATTGCGCCAATAATGTTGCCATGGCTCCGATCAGCATGACCGACCCGCTCGCCTGCACCGCCTCCCACGGCCTGTCATGAAGGCCCAGCCGGTCACGGACAAGAAAGCCGACAACGCCCAATATTATCGCCTGAGCGTGCCCGCCGATAAGCCCCGCAATCAACCAGGCAACCATGCGCTCATCGCGCCAGGGTAAACGAATTTCGACATCGGGCAAAGCCGCATCAAGCGCGCGTCCCTCGACCTCCTCAGCGTCGGGTGAGTTCATCGAAGCCGAGTTGGGATAAGCGGCGACCGCACCTCGCGCTGCAAAACGCGGCGTGTCGTTGGGCAGATGAAGGTGCAAGGCGATCAGCACGCCGACGCCGAACAGCGCGAACATGATCAAGGGACCGGCAAGGCCGAATGGCGGAAAGAGCAGGTAATGTGCCGTGGCCGGGCCGATAACGGTGCCAACCCCGAAAGAGGAGGCGAGCATCGACAGCGCCTTGGTGCGCTCTGCCCGTTCGGTGCGGGCGGCGACATAGGCTTGGACAGCTGGCGGCGCAGCTGATCCAAAGCCGCCGTAAAGGCTACGGAAAAGAGCAAATAACATGAAAGTGACGACCGGCCCGATCATTCCGGCCAGCCCCATCCACAACACCAGTCCGCACATTCCCATCGAAGCGACAAAGCCTATGACACCCACGCTCATCAGTTGTTTACGCCCCCGGCGATCCGACATGCGCGCCCATTTCGGTGCGGTGATGACCCAGAGAAGCGCAGACCAGCTGAAAGCGAGGCTGACCCACACATCCGGCATATCGAGTTCGCTTGCGATGGCAGGAAGGGCAGATTGCATCGCCGTGTTTCCCGCTGCCGCTACGAGCATGACCATGAACAGGACGGCCACGCGGCTGCTGGGAATGGCGGGAACGGCGCTCATGGCTTTTGCCAGTCATAGCTGCGCGTGACTTCGGCAACATGAAGGCTGTAATATGAATACCAGCGATCTCGACCTGCATCTCTGGTTGCGGCATGGTAGGGATTGTCGCGCCACGCCTTGGCATGTGCGTCACTCTCCCAATAGCTGACCGTGATGCCGAGACCGTCCTGCCCCCGAACCGACTCCATGCCAATATAGCCGGGTTGCTGGGCGGCCAGTCGGTCCATCGCATCGGCTGCTGCGGCGTAACCGTCCGCATCTTCTTTCGTGCGCTGTGCAATGAATATGACCGAAACCGTACCGGGGGGAAGCTTTGCCATTACAGGGGCATAAGGCTCATTTATCGTGCAACGCAACCCGCAGGGAACAGAATCTTGCTTAATCCGGTTGCAATGGCCGCGCCTATTTGCAAGTGCAGGCGCTTGTCAAAACACAGTCGCGGAACCGCTATATGACCTCATCGACCTTGGCCAAAGCACCGCTGCTGGACCGCATCAAGACGCGTGTCAGCCGTTTTTTTGGACCGTGGGGTGTGTTTTTCAAAGGTTTTATCAAGCATCCGGTAATGGTCGGTTCGATCATCCCGTCTTCGCGCTGGACGGTGGAAAAGATGTTGGCCCCGGTGGATTGGGGCAATACCAAATTATTCGTCGAATATGGCCCGGGCGTTGGGACATTCTGCCAGCCGGTCCTCGACAGGCTTCGTCCCGATGCGACTTTGCTGGTCATCGACCTGAACGAAGATTTCATCGCCTATCTGCGCAAAACCTTCCGCGACAGCCGCTTTATCGCGGTGCATGGTTCGGCGGCAGACGTGAATGAAATAATCGGCCAGTTCGGATTCAAGCATGCCGACTATGTGCTGTCCGGGTTGCCGTTTTCGACATTGCCCAATAATCTCGGCCCGATAATCGCGGAAGAGACAGCCAAAGCTATCCGACCCGGCGGTGCGTTTCTTGTCTACCAGTTCCGCGCCCGTGCTCGCGACTTCATGGCTCCGCATTTCCGCAAAATCGACAGCGGTTACGAGTTCTGGAACGTTCTGCCTTGCCATCTTTTCTGGGGCTGGAAAGAATGATTCAGGCCGTTTCTAGCGGTTACGCAGCAGGCCGAACTTGATGCGGCGACCGACCGTATAGTCCACCGAGTTGACTAAAAAATAGGCCATGCCCGCCTTGAAGCGGCTCCACCAGCTGTCCCGGTGCTTCAGCAATATCCGGGTCTGTTCTTCCGACTGTTCGACAAGGCCGTCGATCAAGGTGCGCACATGGTTGGCGAAGTTCGCATCCTTTATGCGCACCATGATCTCCAGGTTGATGAACAGGCTACGGACGTCGAGATTGGCCGAGCCGATATAGACGGCATCGTCGATTACCATCAACTTCATGTGCAACGGACGCGGCTGAAATTCATATATGCGGGCCTTGCGTTTGAGAAGATAGCGATAGAGCAGGCGAGCGGCCGGGATGGTCGCTCCGTTGTCGGTCTTCCCCGCCATCACCAGCCGCGAACCTTTGTTGCGCCTCGCCACCCGCGCCATCCGCCGCAATATCGTCTGTGAGGGTGAAAAATAGGCGGACACGATGTCAAACCTCTTACCAACCTCCAAAGACCGCTTGAAGGTCAGCGCCCATGGAGAAATACGGTTGGTTGGGCCGCCCAGCAGCCATTGTATTTCCCCGATGCCAGGACGCCAGTTCCGGATGACATGGCGGATACCGCGATAGCGTACTTTCCCACCCTCCGATATCCGGTCCAGCTCTTCATAATATTTTGCCAGGCGGACTACCTCCGGTCCCGAAACAATCAGGCCCAAATCCTCCCAGCTATCGTCGCCGTGGCGCCCGAAATACTGATCGGTGATATTGAAGCCGCCGACAAGCGCATGTGTATCATCGGCAATCACCATCTTTTGATGGTTGCGGATAAAATAGCCGAAGCCCTTGCGCGTGCTGAAACAATGATAGTGTCCGCCTGCCTCTACAAGGGGATCGAAAAAACGGTCGCTGATATCTCCAGAGCCGAAGCTGTCGATGATCAACTGTACCTTAACGCCGCGCCGCGCTGTCTCGACCAGCATGTCCAGAACTTGTTTGCCGGTTTCGTCGCCGGCAAACATGTAAAAGAAGATTCGAAGAGATTTCTGCGCAGTTTGGATGAGGCATATCATGGCCTCCAACCGATCGGTCGGCGTATGCACGAGATAGAGTTCATGCCCCGCCACTTGGAAATGCGTTCCCGGAAATTTGGCGGCCATGATCCAGACCTAGTGCCTGCCGCCCCAAACGGCAAGCGGCCAGCCCTTTTCATTGACAATTCCGGCCTTCAACCCTAGATGCGCTCAACTTTCCGGAAATTTTGAAGAATCAGGAGCCAGCATGGCACGCGTTACCGTTGAAGATTGCATCGACAAGGTTACCAACCGTTTTGACCTTGTCCTCCTCGCCGCGGAGCGCGCGAGAGAGATTTCGGGTGGTGCGGAACTGACCATCGACCGTGATCGTGACAAAAACCCCGTGGTCGCGCTGCGCGAGATTGCAGAGGAAACCATCCGCCCCGAACATTTGCAGGAAGGTCTCGTCCAGTCGCTGCAGAAGGTGCAGGTCGACGAGGATGAAGAAGCCGACGAAATCGGTTCGATCAGCTTGTCGGCAGAGGCACTGCGCCTGACTGCCGCCGCGCCTGCACGTGGTGCAGGCATGCAACGCGATTACGACCGGTAATTTTTCATTATCGCGAAATGTCGAAGGCCCGGATCAGTCCGGGCCTTTTCTTTTTGGCATTCGATTGCACCGCTGATACATAATTCTCATGAGTGGGGAACTGGCGGGTGCAGCAGACATTTTGACAGGCGCGGCCATCGCCCGCGCGGTCGAGCCTGACGCCGGTGAAGGGCAAGCCACCCAAGGCAACTGTCTGAATTGCGGAACCGCGCTAATGGGCGCACATTGTCACGCTTGCGGGCAAAAAGCGAAGGTGCACCGTACGCTCCATGCCTTCGGTCATGACATCCTCCACAGTGTGTTACATTTCGACGGCAAGATCTGGCGTACCTTGCCGATGCTAGCCTGGAATCCGGGCGAGTTGACGCGGCGTTATGTGCATGGGGAGCGTGCGAAATTCGTGTCCCCGCTGGCACTTTTCCTGTTCACCGTATTCTTGACCTTTGCCGTGTTTAACTGGCTGGTCCCCGATTCGGGCCGGGTGAACAATGTTTTTAGCCCTGATCAAGCCGAAGCGCAGTATCAGGAGGACCGCAAGGAAATATTGGACAGCATCGCCGAGTTGCAGGCAGACAGAAGGGATGCCGATGCCGAAAAGCAGCCGGGGCGCGATTGGATGGACGGCGAAATCGCCAGGCATCAGAAAGACCTGAAGGCGCTTGATGAGAGCCATACGCAGCGCTTGCAGGAAACAGGCAAAGCCAGCAACCAGATCGCCAAGGCACAAGCGGATAGCATGGCGAACATCAAGCGTCTCGAATCCGAGCTTCAGGTTGCCCGCAATGGTGGCAGACCTACAAAGGCAATTGAATCCCAACTCGAATCGGAGCGGGTAGATTTGCGCCTGATGAGCGGTGCACTAGCCGCCCTGGGCCAGAATGCCGACACTAAAGATGGCGAATGGACCTTTACCGATCTGGATTTTCCGGGTGCCGCCAGCCTGAACGAAGCGGTCAGGCATGCGGCGGAAAACCCGCAGCTCATGCTCTATAAAATCCAGTCCAACGCCTATAAATTCAGCTGGGCGCTTATCCCGATTTCAGTGCCTTTCGTATGGCTGCTGTTTTTCTGGCGCTGGCGTTTCAAGATGTTCGACCATGCAGTATTCGTGACTTACTCGCTGACTTTCATGATGCTGTTGGGCATTGTCATCGCCCTGTTCATGCAGTTCGCCGCGACTGAGGCCATTGCAGGCCTGATGCTCGTTTTCGTGCCGCCCATTCATCTCTACCGCCATTTGCATCATGCGTATGAAACGTCACGCTTCGGGGCGTTCTGGCGGATGGGGGTGCTATCGGTGTTCGCAATGACGGCGCTGACCTTATTCGTCACCTTGATCGTCGCGCTCGGCGTCAGCGGATAAAAGCCGCAGCGTTATCTTTCCGCTTTCCAGAAACGGTGCGACGATGGCCGCCATCCGCGCTTGCCGGTCGTTTACCAATGCCCGGTTGAAGAAGCTGTTGGCGATCACGTCGGCAAGCTGCAGCCCGGGAAGAATATGGCTCATTGCCAGGCTCGCGGTGCCGAGCGGGCCGACCAGACGGCCGATTGCATTGCGGACCAATTTGAGCGTTTCGATCCCGTACCGGCCGTCGTCGATTATCACATCGCTGCAATCCGGGCGGGCATCGACCATCGACCCGACGACATCGTCGAGCAAGGCCGAATAAACGGCAATATCATGGTCGCCGCGGTCCTGGCCGGGGTCGGGCCTAAGTGCCGAGATTGCGATGCCTACCGTCGCATGCCAATTGCCAGGTTCGAGCAGTTCGAACAACAGGGCACGCTCGGCCAAATCGATCCGGCTGCCCTTCAATTCGCCGCGAAGCCCGGTCACATCCCGAAACCGCCCGACGATAGCGCCAGCATCGCTTTCGGTAATCGACAACGCTGCCAGGGTCATGACGCCGCGACCGACGCCGCCGGATTCATCGCAATAAATGGGCATGGTGGCGCCTTTCCGACGCCTACGCTCCCTGCGGCTTGGGCTCGCCAATCTGTGTCTTGCGTCGACCTGCCTTGGGAATGGCGGTGCCAATCTGGGGAATGCCAGACGGCTTTACGACCTTGCCATCGTCGCGCTCGAACTTGCCGGTTTCGAGAAGCTGCTTGATTTCCTCACCCGAGAGCGTCTCGAATTCGAGCAATGCATTGGCCAGGAGGTGCAACTGCTTGTTGTGCTTTTTCAGCAAATCGGTCGCGCGTTTGTGGCCGCCTTCGACGAGCTTACGGATTTCGGCATCGATTTTCTTTGCAGTCTCGTCGGACATGGCCGAGCGTTGCGACATGCCATAGCCGAGATAGCCGTCGTGCCGCTCTTCATATTGAAGCGGACCCATCTCGTCGGACATCCCCCATTGGGTGACCATGTCACGCGCGAGGCTGGTGGCGTACTGTATATCGCTGGACGCACCCGACGACACCTTGTCGTAACCGAAGATAAGTTCTTCAGCGACGCGTCCGCCCATCGACACCGACAGGTTCGCGTGCATCTTGTCGCGGTGATAGCTGTAATTGTCACGCTCCGGCAGGCGCATGACCATACCAAGCGCGCGACCGCGTGGAATAATCGTCGCCTTGTGAATCGGATCGGACGCAGGTTCATGGATCGAAACGATGGCGTGACCGGCCTCATGATAGGCGGTCATCTTCTTCTCGTCTTCGGTCATCACCATCGACTTGCGCTCGGTGCCCATCATCACCTTGTCCTTGGCGTCCTCAAACTCCTGCATGGCGACAAGACGCTTTCCGCGACGCGCAGCCAGCAGTGCAGCTTCGTTGACGAGGTTCGCAAGGTCGGCACCAGAAAAGCCGGGCGTGCCGCGTGCAATGACGCGGCCATCGACGTCGGGGGCCAAAGGCACCTTCTTCATATGAACTTCGAGAATCTTTACGCGTCCGTCAATGTCGGGGCGCGGCACTACCACCTGCCGGTCGAAGCGACCCGGACGCAGCAAAGCGGGGTCGAGCACATCGGGGCGGTTGGTGGCGGCAACGATGATAATGCCTTCATTGGCCTCAAAACCGTCCATTTCGACGAGAAGCTGGTTTAGCGTCTGCTCACGCTCGTCATTCTGGTTGCCAAGGCCAGCACCGCGGCTGCGGCCGACGGCATCGATTTCGTCGATGAAGACGATGCACGGCGCATTCTTTTTCGCCTGTTCGAACATATCGCGCACGCGGCTTGCACCGACACCGACGAACATTTCCACGAAGTCCGAGCCGGATATCGAGAAGAATGGGACGCCGGCTTCGCCTGCAATGGCACGGGCCAGCAGCGTCTTACCGGTTCCGGGGCTGCCCACCAGCAATGCACCCTTCGGGATTTTGCCGCCAAGACGCGAAAATTTGTGCGGATCTTTCAGGAATTCGACGATTTCCTGCAATTCTTCACGCGCTTCATCGATGCCCGCGACATCTTCGAATGTTACACGGCCATGCTTTTCAGTGAGCAGCTTCGCCTTGGATTTACCAAAGCCCATAGCTCCCCCGGCGCCGCCGCCTTTCTGCATCTGGCGCAGCACGAAAAAGGCGATACCCAAGATCAGGAGGAAAGGCAGCGCCTGATAAAGCAGGATCAGCAGCAGGCTGGGCTGTTCTTCCGCCTTGCCCTGCACATCGACACCCTTTTCGTCCAGCAAGGGATAGAGCGTGTTGTCGCCCGGAATGGGAACAGTGACAAAAATTTCGTCATTCTGCAGCTTCCCAGTGATGCGTTCCGGCGCAATCGCCACCGATTTCACCTCGCCCGCCTCAACCTTTTCACGGAATGACGAATAGCTGATACCCTTGGCAGCCTCCGACGTGCCGCTGAACATCGATGCGACCAGCAACAGCGCAACGATAATGGCGGACCATATCGCCATATTGCGCAGCAGCGGATTGCCTTTGGGTTCCTGTTCGTCGTTCATCATCCAAGCCTTGATTAGTTATCCCGGCGCGCTGTGCATCCGGATATGGTGGCAATGTAAGCCGGAAAGCGTGAATGGCAATATAATGGCCGGTAATATTTGCCCGACCTATTTTTTCGTCGACCGCGGCGGAGCCCAGGAAAAATGCCAGGTCTCGCGACCCTTACCGATGATATTTCCGATCATCGCGTTTTTCCCGGAGTCCAGCTCTTCGATGGCACGCTCCACAGCGTCGCCTCGAGGTTGCAGTTCGGGATCGAGGAGGGCCAGGCATCGCAGCAGCAGCCTGCGCTTCAGTTCTCGCGGTAGTTCCGCTGTAACACACTGAATCTCATCGTTATTCCTGACGATCCGTATGGTTGCAAGGTCATCGACTATCCAGTCGAGGGCTTCTCTGGCATCGTCAAGCGCCTTTGCCGTACGCGCCGCGCGGTCGATGCTGAAAGGGTGTGAGGCGCTTGCCAGCCATTTCCGGATGGCGACACGGTCGAACTCGATGTTGTCGTTGCTCGGATCCCGAACCGGCTCGACAGCGGCGGCAATGCAAATTTCTTCTAACTCTGATTTGGAAAAACCAAGTAACGGCCTGATGATGTTTCCGTTGCGCCGGCGGATCGCGGCCATCCCGTCGAGCCCGCTTCCCCGCGCCAATCGCATCAATATCGTCTCGAGCTGATCGTTCGCATGATGCGCGGTCGCCACAAATGCACATCGATGGTCACGTGCAGCATCCGCAAGCAGATTATATCGTGTCGCCCGTGCAAATGACTGGATATTACCGCCGATCGGCTCGATCGGTGTGAGGATGACATGTGGGATATTTCTATTGCCGCACAGCGCCGACACAAAGGCAGCTTCACCCGCAGATTCCGGCCGCAACCGATGATCGACTGTTGCCGCCACGATCCGGTTCACGTCCCAATTGCTGGCGAGGCAAAGCAGGGCAAGACTGTCGGGGCCACCCGACACCGCCAAGAGAATATGGTCCTCTCTTCCGACCCCCAATTCTTTGAGCGCACCTTCAAAACGGCGCAATTTGTCCAGATTGGGTGCTATTTGCACTTTGCACGGGTGCGTCCTGCCGCAAGGCGCTCGGCCAGCCGTGCCTTCGCCGCATCGGGATAGGATTTGGTGAGTTCCGCGAAAGCTTCACAGGCCTCTGCTGCTTTGCCGAGATCGGTTAACGCCGAACCCAGGAAGAACAGGCTTTCCGGCGCACGTTCGCCGCGAGGATCGGTCTTGTAATTGTCGTAGAAAACCTTGACCGCGGTTGCAGGCTTTTTGTCATCCAGCCAAGCCCGGCCGAGCAGGTTGCGCGCAAAGCTGGCGCGTTTGTGCTTGGGAAATTTGCTGACAGTTTCCTCAAGCTGGACTTGTGCCTCGGGATAGAATTTGGCTTCCCACAGGCGATAGCCGTAATTGTAGCCGTCCTCGAATGCGTCACCGGTTGCAGGTTTTTCAATTGCGGCTACAGCGGCGGTGCGCGCAGCACTGGGCTTCGCCGCAGTTGTTGTCGGAGAAGGCTTGGGCTTTGCAGCTGGCGGGGTCGAAGCTGCAGCTGCCGCCGGGAGCGCAGTCGCCGTCTCAACGGGCGTCGCCTGCGCCTTCAGTTCTCCTTCGACCGCCTTTAGGCGCGCTTCCATCGACCGCAAATTATTGCCCTGCTGTTCGACCTGGCCGGTCAGGGCTGCCAGTTGTGACTCCAGTGCATCGACACGCACCAGCAGGTCAGCGGTAGCGGTCGAGGATGATGTTGTTGTTTTCGGCGTGGTTGGAGACTGAATTTCGGGCTCGAGAAATTTGCCTGCGCCATTGGGAAACACCTGCCGCTGGACCGCCCGCATCTCCTTTTCAAGCTTGCCGACGCGGCCTTCTATGTTCGCATCCTGCGCTACTGCCGGAACAGCCAGCATTAATGCGACGCCGCCCAACAGCGCGTATTTCAATGTCATTGGGTTTCTCCCCCGTACACTAATCATATGTGTTTATAGCGTGGCCGATTCACCGGATAAAGGCCTGTCTGCCATTTTGGTGTAAAGTCTGTTCAGCGTTTCAGCTTGCACCGTCGACTTGGGTCTTGGCTGGCGGGCTTGCTGCACCGGCGGCCGATGCCCTTGCCGCCATAGCCGCAGCGCTGATCTCTACATCGGCTATCGTCTGGTCGGCAGCACCCAGTGGCGGAACCGCCTGTCCGCCTACGGTGACATTCAGCATCTGCGGCCGCCCGGTCACGATCATTGGCTTGTTTGCATCCGTGGGAACCGTAAAGCTGTCCCCGGCTTTCATTTCATTTTCATATAGTCGCTTGTTCTCGGCGTCGTAAATTTTCACCCAGACTTCGCCGATGGCGGTCAGCACGACCGGTCCGGTGGCGGCAGGGGCAGGCGGGGCGACGGTCGCTGCTGCGGTTTTCGGTTGTTCCACAGATGTGGGTACCGCCACGTCAACCGTGCTACCCAACGTCATGCTGCGCCAGACGAAATATCCGGCAACCACGAGCAATCCGATCGCTGCCGCCGTCCATGCCAGCGCACGGGACGGAACCCTTGCCGGATCGGTCGGCTCATAATTCTGTGTCGGTGCCTGATAGCCGTCATGGCCACCCTGAGCCAGTTCGGCACGAAGTTCGCTGCTGATTTTGGCGGCGTCCATCTCGACAGCGCGCGCATAGGACCGGGCAAAGCCGAGCGTGTAGGTCGATCCGGGCAATGCCGCGAAATCCGACTTTTCAATCGATTCCAGATGCCGCATCGGCACCCGCGTTTTCGCGGCCAGATCGGACAGGCTAAGGCCAAGCCGCTCGCGCTCCGCCCTCAGCTGTTCGCCAACCGTGTGAAAGCGAAATTCTTCTTCGCCCGGGGAATCTTCACCCACTGCAATCTCCACGACCCGTTCTCCCTCCACCTCTCCGGGCGGATGCCGGACAATGGCACCGTGCAATCGAAAGTCAATCGATAAACCGGCTGATATCAGCCGGTTTCGATGCCCTGACCTGCCGCCCAGTCAGATAGTGCCTCGCGGATGTTGCCGCTTGGTGACGCCAGCAGTTCCTCCATCTTGCCGGTGATTTCGCGATGTCCTGTTGAACGGATCATCGCCTTGACCGGGCCGACCGCTGCAGGCGTGATCGACAGACGGCGAATGCCAAGTCCGACAAGCGCAAGGGCTTCGAGTGTCCGCCCCCCCATCTCGCCGCATATCGCGACGTCGACATCATGTCCCTCGGTCGATTGGACCACGCGCCTGATGAATCGCAATATGGCGGGGCTTAGCCAGTCATATCGTTCCGCCAGCCGTGGGTCGGCGCGGTCGGCGGCGAACAGGAACTGCGTCAGATCGTTGGTGCCGATCGACAGGAACTGGATCTTCGGAAGCAATAGATCGAGCGTTTCGGCAAGCGCGGGTACTTCGAGCATCGCGCCATATCGTATCTTGTTGGGCAACAGCTTTTTCTGCCTGCTCAGAAACTCCATCTGGCCTTCGAAAATAGCCTTTGCCGCATCGAACTCCCACGGTTCCGACACCATCGGAAACATGACGTTGAGGACGCGACCCGCAGATGCTTCAATCAGCGCGCGGGCCTGCGCTTTCATCAGCCCGGCATGGTCGAGCGACAGGCGAAGTGCGCGCCAACCCAGTGCAGGGTTTTCCTCTTCGCTGGTTTCATCCTTCAGATAGGGTAAGGCCTTGTCGCCGCCTATATCCAATGTGCGGAATATCACCGGCTTGTCCCCGGCTGCATCCAGGACATCGCGATAGAAACGCTGCTGGCGTTCGCGTTGGGGCAGGGTGGCAGAAATCAGGAACTGGAATTCGGTGCGGAAAAGGCCGACGCCTTCTGCTCCGGTCGTGGAAAGCGCCGCCATATCGTCGCGGAGCCCGGCGTTGATCATGAGCGTTATCGGGACCCCGTCTCGGGTGATTGAGGCCTCGTCGCGCTGCGCGGCATAACGCGCCTTTTTCTTCTGCCTGTCGACGAGATCGTGCTGGAAATTTTCCTCGGCCCCCACAGACGGCCGTCCGATGACGCTCTTTTCGTCGGCATTGAGCAGCAGCATGTCACCTTCACGCACCTTATGCCGGATGCCGCGCACCCGTCCCAGGACCGGAATGCCCATTGCCCGCGCGACGATGACGACATGCGCGGTAAGCGAACCTTCTTCCAATATGACGCCGCGCAACCTGCGCTTGTCATATTCGAGCAGTTCGGCCGGGCCGAGGTTGCGCGCGATCAGGATTGAGTCTTTTTTGAGGCCAAGTTGCGCCGCGGTACTCATCTGTCCCGAGACGATCCGGAGTAGCCTGTTCGACAGATCCTCCAGATCGTGCATCCGGTCGGCCAAAAGCGGATCGTCGATCTGCCGCATCCGCATCCTCGTACGCTGCTGTACGCGTTCGATCGCCGCTTCAGCGGTCAAACCGCTGTCGATTGCCTCGTTGATGCGACGGCTCCAACCCTCGTCATAGGCAAACATCTTGTAGGTTGCGATCACCTCTTCATGTTCGCCGCCGGCCCCGAAATCGATCTGGCTGGCCATGCGGTCGATCTGCTCGCGCATCTTGTCGAAAGCGGAATAAACGCGTTGGCGCTCTGCCTCGATATCTTCGGCAACGGTATGTTCGATGCGGATATTGGGCTGGTGGAATATTGCGACGCCGGCCGCAGCGCCCTTGACCAAGGGAAGGCCCGTCAGGCTGATCGTGCCTGTGTCGTTGGTTCCGGTGGCGCTGACATCGTCGATGAGATCGGCGTTCGCAATCAGTTCGGATAGAACCATCGCTACCGTCTGGAGCGCCTCGATTTCTACCTCTTCATATTTGCGCGGCTCGACATGCTGGACCGCAAGCACGCCCGCGGCACGTTCGGCCCTGACGATTGGCACACCGGCGAAACTATGGAAACGCTCTTCGCCGGTCTCCGGTACGTAGCGGAAATTGGGATGTGCCGCAGCCTCGTCGAGGTTCAGTGTCTCGACATTTTCTGCGATCGTCCCGACCAGTCCTTCGCCAAGGCCGAGGCGCGTGACATGCACCGCAGCCTCGTTCAATCCACGGGTTGCGAACAGTTCGAGTGCCCCGTCGCGCAACAGATAGATGGAGCAGACTTCGCTCGACAGGGCTTCGCCGATAATATTGACGACACGATTCAGTTTGGCTTGCGCATGGCTTTTCGACGCCATGACTTCATGCAGGCCGGTCAATATGTTACGTGCAGAACGGGTCGCGCTTTCCATAAGCGGCACCTAGCAGATGCGCTTATGGCAAGCGATACCCCTGCTCAAATTTAGGCCGTAAACCCACAAATATCTTCGTCTAGGCGTCAAAAATGGCAAAGATATCGGAGCAAAATGCGTGCCGTCGGGCAGTTATTCTGCCTGCAAGCGCATTTTGGTTCGAGATCGAAGCCATTTTGACGTCCGCAAGGATTTGACCCATTTTGCCCAGAGCGTCGTTGGCAAGCTTGGACATAGAACCACTATGCCCGGCGCTTGCCGCCTAACTCTGAGCAAAATGGCCTCAAACCTCGACGAAGATATTTGTGGGTTTACGGCCTAATTAACGATCAGGCCGGGTGAGCTTCCTGCATCAGGGCGTCTTTAAGATAAAGTTTCTGCTTTTTGAGATTGTGGATGAGATTGCTGTCAGGGAAAGGTCTGTTTTCCTCGCGCTCCAATTTTTCTTCCAGTTCAGCATGCTTCATGCGGAGTGCGGACATATGGTTGGTGTTCACCTCATTCTCCTTCTTGTGAGACTCGACGACCTAACGAGGCAAGTAAATCATGATTCGGCATGACTGTCGCCCCCCATTTTGGACCAAATTGGCCATATGGGATACGAGGGCATATTTTGGCGATGACTTGTTAACCGCGATAGGGTTAGAGGGGATCATGAATGACGAAGGTTACCAGCAGCTTCTGGAACAGTTGAGGGTTGAACATCGCGATCTTGATGACGCCATCAACGCCCTTGCAACGCAGGCTATCGTCGACCAGTTGCAAATTGCGCGCCTGAAGAAGAAGAAACTGGCGTTAAAAGACCGGATAATGCGCATAGAGGACCAGCTGATCCCTGACATAATTGCTTGACCAGACCTTGCCTCTTTAACCATTTTACATTTGTCTATCAGGCGTTTCATCCCGGCACAGTTGGCCAAACGAACCAAAATCAGGCTGATTTGCGCTAACATTTTTGCCCTCGTCGTGGCATATGCTGGCGGATGGACCCGATCCCGCACGAACTGACCCCTAAACTGGTTGACTCACTATATACCGAGGCGATGCTCTTGGCGGATGAGGCACGCGCCTATTTCGACCGGGATCAGATCGTCGGTAACCTTTCGCCCGAGATATCGGTCGCCTTTTCCTGCGAATCCTTAAAGGTCACCACCCGTCTGATGCATAGCATCGCCTGGTTGCTTAACCAGAAAGCCTTACGCGCCGGAGAGATTTCGGAGGCCGATGCCCTTGGCGAAGCGCGCGAGCTTGGCTATTCACCGGCCAGTGACAGTTTCCACGTCGGACGATTTCCGGAAGACGCGCAAACGCTGATCGCAGCGAGCGAAGATCTCTATTTCAGACTCCAGCGATTGAGCATGAAGATGAAGAGTCTGCCGTCCGAAGCACCGGCGCCGCTTGTCATGATGGACCGCATTCGGGCCGCGTTCTAGGGCTGACTTCACGCGTCGAATTGCAGGCTTGCCAGACGGGCGTACAGGCCCCCCGCACTGCTTAGTGTCAAATGGTCGCCTTCCTCGACGATCTTGCCCTGGTCCATCACGATGATCCGGTCGGCAGACCGGACGGTTGCAAGCCGATGTGCAATGACAATGGTCGTACGGTCGATCATGAGCTTTTCCAGTGCGTCTTGAACGAGCTTTTCGCTTTCCGCATCAAGCGCGCTGGTGGCTTCATCGAGTAGCAGGATGGGTGAGTTGCGTAGTACTGCGCGGGCAATTGCTATGCGCTGGCGCTGGCCGCCTGAAAGCCGCGCACCGCCCTCACCAAGATAGGTGTCAAGTCCATCGGGAAGCTCGCGCAGGAATATCGCCGCATTGGCTTGCTCGGCTGCGGCCCAGATGGCGTCATCATCGGCCAGCCAGTTGCCATAGCGCAGATTGTCGCGCGCCGACGCTGCGAACAGTACGGTTTCCTGAGGCACATATGCCATACGCTCACGGACTTCGGCGGGATCGGCACTGGTTAGGGCAACGCCATCGTTACGGGCAGCACCGGCTTCGGGGCCGTAAAA
>JACVCM010000065.1 GCA_016742125.1 Sphingomonadaceae bacterium
CCAGAGCCGAAGCAATAAGCCGCGCCCCCGCCGCATCGGCAGGCCCCAACCGTTCGCCATATTGCAACCAGCCGATTGTCGCCGAAACTAAGGGCTGGGTCAACAGGGCAAGACCGAACAGCAGTGGCGTGACCTTGCCGAGGACGTAGACCATCAGCCCCTGTCCGATGAGCTGGCTGACGACCGCCAGCGCAACAACCGGCGTCCAGTTGGACGGCATGATCTGTTCTCCAAGCGCCAGCGCGATCAACAGCAAGGGGGGCGCAGTGGCGAGCGTAGACCAGGCCAGCAAGGTCCAGCTCGGTAGCTCGTCGCGGGCTTTCATCACCACGATCAGATAGCCGGTGTAGAATATCCCTGCCGCCAGACAGAGCAGGTCGCCGATAAGCGTCTCGCGCGACAATTCCGCAGAGCGACCGAGCAATAGCACCGTCCCGGCCAGTGCCAATGCAAAGGCGAAACCCTCCAGACGCCCTGGCCAGCTGCGCGCGACGAGATAGCCCCATACAGGGAAAAACAGGCTGGCGGCGTTCGCGAACAAGGTCGCATTGGCCAATTTGGTCTTCAATATCCCGATGTGCCAGGCGGCAAGATCGAGGGCGAAAAATGCCCCCGACAGGATCATTGTCCAGTAGAGAGTGCGCCGGGTGAGCAACAGCGGCTGGCGCGTGCGCTGTGCGATCACGAACAGGAAGGGAATTGCCAGCACCATCCGCCAGAAGGCCGACGCGCTCGGCCCGACATCGGCGCTGCGCACCAGCCACGGCCCGAATGCGAGGGCGAGATTGCCGACTAGCAGCGCGAGCAAGACAAGCGCTGGCAACCTGTTGGAGGCCTCGGCATAGATATTCTTCTCGACCATAAACCCCCGTTGCATTTTGCAACTTTCATCCGCATCTTGGGCAAAAGCAAAGCCCTAATGACAGGATGTTTTATGACTGCAAGTTTGTTCGATCCGATCCAGCTTGGTGCAATTCATGCCCCCAACCGTGTCCTGATGTCGCCGCTCACGCGTGGGCGGAGCAGCGAAGGCCATGTGCCGATAACTGCGCTCAAGGCCGACTATTATAGCCAGCGCGCCGGCGCCGGCCTCATCATCGCAGAGGCGACGGGCATCAGTCAGGAAGGGCTGGGCTGGCCATCGGCCCCCGGTATCTGGTCGGACGCACAGGTCGAGGCATGGAAACCGGTAACAAAGGCCGTACATGATGCAGGCGGGCGGATTATCCTGCAGCTTTGGCATATGGGGCGGCTTGTCCATTCCGATTTTCTCGGCGGTGCACAGCCGGTATCGGCATCGGCGACGACAGCGCCCGGTGACGCGCATACCGCCGAAGGCAAGAAACCTTATGTGGCGGCACGCGCACTGGAAACATCGGAAATTCCGCGCATAATTGCCGACTATGTGCATGCCGCGAAGAACGCGATAGAGGCGGGATTCGATGGAGTGCAGATCCACGGTGCGAACGGCTATCTGATCGACCAGTTCCTGCGCGATAACAGCAATTTCCGGACCGACGATTATGGCGGCACAATCGAAAACCGGATCAGGCTGCTGCGCGAGGGGACACAGGCGGTGGCCGGAGCCGTGGGGCCGGAGCGCACATCGGTACGGCTGTCACCCAACGGCGAAACGCAAGGCTGCGACGACAGCAATCCGGTCGCGCTCTTCACTGCCGCCGCTGCCGCATTGCAGGACATCGGCATCGCCTTCCTCGAACTGCGTGAAGTCAAACCCTATGGCAATTTCGGACGCACCGAAGTGCCGCGCGTTTCGCCTGACATCCGCAAGGTGTTCACAGGCCCGCTGGTCCTCAATCAGGAATATACGCGCGAACTTGCCGATGAAGATCTGGCATCGGGTCTGGCCGACGCAATCAGCTTCGGGCGGCCCTTTATCGGCAATCCGGATCTGGTCGAACGGTTGCGCACCGGTGCGGCGCTGACGCCCGACAATTACCGCACATGGTATTCGCCGGGGCCGGAAGGATATACCGACTATCCCTTCCTCGAAAAGGTCGAGGCGGCTTGAGCCGGTGATCGAGGCGGGGCTTGGCATCTGGGCTGTTGCCATCCCCGCTATCCTCCTGGCGTTGCTCGCTCTTGCCGAATATGCCCAGCCACGGCGCGCCTTGGTGCTCGGCCGCCATCCGCGCTGGCGCACCCACGCCCTGTTCTTCCTGACCAACGCAGTCGTGGGGCGTTTGCTGGCCTTGGTCATGGTCGTGGGCGTGGCCGCGCAATGGTCAGCGGACTTCGGCTTCGGTCTGTTCCACCTGGCAAGCTGGCCGTGGTGGATCGAGGCGTCACTCGCGTTCATCATCCTCGACTTTGCAGTCTGGTTGCAGCATCTGCTGATGCATCGCTGGCCGTTGCTGTGGCGGATGCACAAGGTGCATCATAGCGATCGCGATCTCGATGCTACCACTGCATTGCGCTTCCATCCTTTCGAGCTCATCGTCTCGACGCTCTACAAGTCGGCTTGGGTGGCGCTACTTGGCGTGCCAGTGACGATCGCGCTGGTGTTCGAAATCTGGCTGAATGCCAATAGCCTGTTCAACCACAGCAATATACGTTTGCCGCGTTGGCTGGACCGCGCCCTGCGCCCGGTCGTCGTGACACCCGACATGCATCTGGTCCATCACAGCACATTGGCAACCGAGCAGCACTGCAATTATGGCTTTGCGCTGACAATCTGGGACCGGATATCCGGCAGCTATGCCGCGCGCTCTGTTTTAGGCGAACAGCAGCAGATAGGACTTGCCGAAACAAGCGACACATCTCCCGGCCAGTTTCTCTGGAGCATGAAACTCCCGCTGACGTAGCGTCAGCAGCAACCTATTGACGAACGCCACGTTCCGGCGCAGTTTTTTGCGCCGGGAGAGGGCAGATGGGGAAAATCGGCAAGATCATTTTTGGCAGCGCGGCAGTTGTCGCGTTCGCTGCTGCACTGGGCTGGGGCTGGCGGCAGTGGCAGGCCAGATCGCTGATGGACGATGCGCGTGCAGCGCAGATCGCATCGGACGAGGAGGTCACTTCCGGCCCTGCGATGAAGCTTCTATGGGGTGACACACATCTCCACACCTCCAACTCTTCTGACGCCTTTGCCTTTGGCGTCCGGCTCGGTCCCGAAGAGGCCTTGCGCTTTGCCAGCGGCGAGGAAGTTACCGCGACAATGGGGATGAAGGCAAAGCTTTCACGCCCGCTCGATTTCCTGGTGATTGCCGACCATTCGGATGGGCTGGCCGCGCTGAAGGCCATTCACGATGGGCCGCGTTTCCTGTTGGGCGATCCCTTGCTCGAGCGGTGGCATGACGAATTGCAAAAGGGGCCGGAGGCGTCCGCGCGGGTAGCACGCGAGCTTATCGACCGTTTTGCCCAGCGGACCCTGCCAGCCGCAATGATGGACCCCAAGACGAATGCAAGACGTACCGCCAATGTCTGGACCGACCACACCTCGATTGTGGAACGCTATAATCGGCCGGGCAAGTTCACTGCCTTCATGGGCTTTGAATATACGCTGACGCCGAATGGCGACAATCTCCACCGCGTCGTGATCCTGCGCGATGGCAAGGCACGCGCCGACAAGGTGCTGCCCTATTCCTCGCTGGTCGGCACCACTGCCGATATGCTGTGGGATTATATGGACGACTATGAAAAGAATATAGGCGGTAGGATGCTGGCAATTCCGCACAACAGCAACCTGTCCAACGGCCTGATGTTTCAGCTGACAATGCCCGGTGGCGGGCCGATGACCGCTGACTATGCCCGCCGCCGTTCGCTGCGCGAGCCGCTGGTAGAGGTCACCCAGATCAAGGGCGACAGCGAATCGCACCCCTTCCTGTCGCCGAATGACGAATTCGTAGGTTTCGGCACCGCGGGCTGGGATATCGGCAATCTCGACAATTCGGTTAAGAAAACGGACGCGATGCTGGGGGGCGACTATGTCCGCGAAGCGCTGAAGCGCGGGCTGCTGATCGAACAGCAGACGGGCGTCAATCCGTATAAAATGGGTCTGATCGGTTCGACTGACAGCCATACCGGCCTTGCGACCGGCGACGAGGATAATTTTTTCGGCAAGTTCGCGCTGAATGAACCCAATGCCGAGCGTGCCAGCCGCCCGCAAACATTGGGGACGCAGCAGGCCGAACGCTTCGGCTGGCATTATCTGGCAGGCGGGTATACGGCGGTGTGGGCGACCGCGAACACACGTGCCGCGATTTTCGATGCGATGATGCGGCGGGAGGTCTATGCGACCACGGGACCGCGCATGGCGGTCCGGTTTTTCGGCGGCTGGGACTTTAGCCAAAGCGATTTCAACGGCAATTGGGTCAAGGCAGGCTATGCCCGAGGTGTCCCGATGGGCGGCAACCTCAAGGCAGGTGACGGCTCGCCGCGTTTCATGATCTCGGCATTGAAGGATCCCGAAGGGGCCAATCTCGACCGTGTACAAGTGGTCAAGGGCTGGGTCGATACCGCAGGGAGGTTGCAGGAACAAGTGTTCGATGTCGTGTGGGGCGATGCCGACAGACGCATCAAGGCATCAAATGCAAAGCTGCCGCCGGTCGGTGACACCGTCGATATCGCAAAAGCGAGCTATACCAACAGCATCGGCGATCCCGAATTGCGCACGGTGTGGACCGATCCGGAATTCGATCCTTCGGTACGCGCCTTCTATTATCTGCGCGTTCTGGAAATCCCGACCCCGCGCTGGGTGCTTTACGATGCCTTGCGCTATGGCGCGAAGCTGTTGCCCGGGACAGAGTTGAAATCACAGGAAAGGGCCTATTCCTCGCCCATCTGGTATAATCCCAAGACAACCTAGACCACCGTAGAAATAGATAGAGGTCGTTTTACTCTGCCTCGATCTCGGCCAAAACAGGATCGGGGTCGGCGATTCCCATCAACCGCCGCATCGCCAGACGCGCCAGACGCTGCGTTTCCACTTTGCGTCGTGCGGCCGCAAGCGGCACCAGTGCCGCGGGTCGGGCGATCTCTGCATCATAGGCATCGGCAATGATCAGCCCGGCACGTTCCGGCATGAACGCCTCGCTCGCCAACGGTCCGACGTCGAAACCGGCTGGCACCGCCCAGAAAAAGCGGTCGCAATAATCGAGATATTCGGGCCATTTCTGGTCGCCGAGCAAGTCCGCACGGGCGCATTTAATCTCTACAATAATAATCTCGCCCTTCGCGTTGATCCCCATCAGGTCAGCGCGGCGGTGGTTACGCAAACCCACCTCTGGCTGCACCATGATCTGATTGCGCAAGAACAGGCGCGATACGCCGCGTGCGACTGCGGGGGCTCCTGAAAAGGAATCGACGGAAAAGACTGAAGCCATGTCGGCTCGATAGAACGGAGTAAGAACAAAATAAAGGCCCCAATGCGGGGCCCTTATGTTTTCGACGCTGTGCTGTTGTATCAGCGATAGAAAATATGGTTGTCGATCGAACCGATACGGGTCAGGCGCCAACCCGGCGAGACATGGCGCGCATGAAAGAACAATGCGCCTTCGACCGGGCTTTTCCAACTGCCATTCAAGGCAATCTTGCTGATCGCGACGGCGTTGCGCCAATGGTTGCTGCCGGTCGCGATGGGAGGCATCGAACCCCCGCGCACGAAGGAAAACTGGCTTTTCTGGTAAACGACGCCGCACAGGGTCGTCGGAAAACGTCCGGACTTGGCCCGGGCCATGACGACGCGCGCAACAGCCAGCTGTCCGGGGAGCGATTCGCCCTTCGATTCGAAATAAACCGCGCCGGCAAGGCAGCGCTCTTCAGCGCTGAGCGGTTCATCGATATCCTGCATGCGGACAAGCTCGTTCAACGAGGATGCGGACACCGTGCTGTCGTCATCGGCCGCCCCTTCGGCTTCCATAACAGCGGCGCCGCCATTGCCGGGAACAAAAATAATGTCGCCATTGTTGGACAGGGTAGCGGTCACTTTGCCGCTCTTGGCCAGATCGATCTCTTTCTGATCGGCCTGGATCTGCGCTGCGTCGACCACGATGGTGGTGGCTGCAAGCGAGGTGCTTTGGTCATTCCCCAAAGCAAAACCGGCATCTGCGGTGATAAAAGCAGAAACCAGGGTAAACGAAATGGCCGCCACAGAGGCAGCCCGAACCATTTTCAACATCTAACAAGCAATTAGTGCGGCGGCACCAGCGGAAGAGCCCTTGATTTTTTGTTATGGCACTTCGTTTGTTGCATCCGTCTCGCGTGTTTGCTCCGGGCACCCCTTTTTGTAACCCGCGTCGCAACCTTCGCTACTCAGCTGCGAGGCCAATCGTTGTGCAGCGCAATAAAGTCAACCGATGGCGGCCAAAAGTCCGTTCAACCGTTCTGTCGATGCGACGTCCAGTTCAATCACCCATAAATCGGGGTCTTTGGCACGTCTCTTCTGCCAATATTTCCATATTTCACCTTCATTTTCAATATCTTGGCTGGTTAATGGCTCCCATGACCAGCTGCCGCCTGCCGACGGGAAGCGGTCATAAACGACAGGATTGCGTCCTTTTACGAGGCCGATCACCAGCATCGCACCGGCAACATCGTCGCCTTTACGCAATATCGTGACAAAGTCGCCCTCGGCCTCGGCAAGGCGCCGCAATGCAGCAACACGGATTTGACTTGCGAGCCGGGGCTCGATCAAGCGGCGTCGCGTTCTTCGGACAGCGTCAGCAAGGCGAACATTGCTGCGGAATCGGCAGCGCCGCGCAGTTGCGAGCGGAATTTCTCATCACGAAACAGACGGGAAATCTCGGCCAGCGCACGTAAGTGCGACGCACCATCTTGGGCGGGCGAAACCAGCGCGCAGACGAGATCGACCGGCTCATCATCGACCGCATCATAATCCACCGGCTTGGCAAGGCGCGCGAATACTGCAACCGGCATGTCGATCCCCGCCACCTTGCAATGCGGAATGGCCGTTCCGCCGCCGAAGCCTGTGGGGCCCAGACGCTCGCGCTCGACCAGTCCGTCGTGGACCGCGTCCGCGTCGAGCAAATAATTTTCGGCAGCGATCGTCGAAAGGCGTACCAGCAGGTCGGATTTGCCGGTGCAAACCAGATTTGCGGCCACAGCTCCTTCAACGAGCCTTGTAGAAATTCGAATCATTTTTCTGTTTCATCGCCACCGGTTGCGACCCCGGTTGCAAGCCCCAAATATTTGAAAGATTTTACCTAATTTTCGAGATTTTGGCCGAATTCTAAGGTGCGGATTTTGGTTCAACCCACCCGATCGTGCCATCTTCGCGGCGGTAAACCATATTATGTCGCCCAGTTCCAGTGTTTTTGAACAACAGCGCAGGCGTATTACGCAAGTCCATCAGCATAACCGCATCGGATACGGTGGATTCCGGGATATCGACACTCATTTCAGCAACGATGACGGGGGCGTCCGGGACGGCTTCTTCATCGCTGCCGTCGGGGCCACTGTCGAACACCGTATAGGCGGCTTCTTCTTCTTTCAGCGCATGGGCCGATTGGGCATGCCGGTCCTGCAGGCGGCGCATATACCGGCGCAGCTGCTTTTCGATCCTGTCGGCCGCACCATCGAACGCCACATGCGCGTCCTGCGCTTCGGAACGACCTTTGAGAACAAGACCCTGCATCACATGCATGACGATATCGCTGGTAAAGGCGTCGTGCGGACCGCGACCGAATGTCGCATTGGCAGACAGCGCTTTCGAGAAATATTTATCGGCGATGGCGGACAATCGCTTGCCGACATGGCCCTGTAATGCTTCTCCGGTTTCGACCTGATGTCCAGAAACCCTGATATCCATTACCTGTCTCCTTATATTATAGCGCCGACCCCGGTTGGAGCCAAAGCGCATCCTTGATCTTCTCTATAAACGCGCGATGCCGTGCGAGTTCCTCTTCAGAAGCAGCATGTGGTCTTGGTTCGCGATAAACACGGTGACTTTGCGCCATGATGGCCGCCGGTCCCGCATCGGCCGAGCCACTATCGACAAGGCCCAGTCCGATCTGCCGGCCGCCGGTTAGCTCGATATACAGTTGCGCCAGCAGTTCGGCATCGAGCAATGCGCCATGCTTTACGCGGTGACTGCGGTCGATCCCATATCTTGTGCAAAGCGCGTCGAGCGAGAGTTTGGCACCTGGATGCCGCACCCGCGCCAGCGCCACGGTGTCGACCATGCGCGATGTGCAGACTGCAAGGCGCCCACACCGTTGCAGTTCCATGTTGAGAAAACCGAAATCGAAGCTGGCATTATGCGCAACCAACGGCGAATCGCCGATGAAGTCGAGCAGATCTTCAACCTGATCCGCGAACAGCGCCTTGTCAGACAGGAATTTGTCGGACAGACCATGCACCTGCTCCGCAGCAGCCGGCATCGCACGTTCGGGGTTGAAATAGGCATGATAGGTGACCCCGGTCATCACCCGTCCAACCATTTCGATACATCCTATTTCCACCATCCGGTCCCCATTCTGGGGATCAAAACCTGTGGTTTCGGTGTCGAAGATAATCTCTCGCATTCTGTCGGTGAATGTGAGCCTGTTTCAGCCTTTATGCAAGACCTGCGCGCAGCTTTTTGACAAGTGCGCGCACATCGCGCCGTGTGCCTTCAATCGGCTGACCGGTGTCGATGACATGGTCCGCCCGCGCGCGTTTGTCATTATCCTGCATCTGTAGCGCCAGTATATGCTCGAAACGTTCGGCGGTCATTCCGGGACGGGCAAGCACACGTTGCCGCTGAACCGATGCCGGTGCAGACACCACGACGGTGAGATCGACATGCTCATCGCCGCCGGTTTCGAACAGCAGCGGGATATCGAACAGCACCATATCCGCCGTCCGGTGCTCCTTCAAAAAATGCGCCCGCTGCCGCGCCACTGCCGGGTGGATAAGCGCCTCCAGCTTGGCGAGCCGCTCGCGGTCGCCCAACACTGCTGCCCCCAACGCCTTGCGGTCGACCCCCTCCGGCCCGGTCGTCCCGGCGAACAGGGCTTCGATTTCCGCCACCAGCTCGCCGCCTGCCGCCTGCATCGCATGCACGGCAGCATCGGCATCGAAAACCGGCACACCTTCGTCGGCAAACATCGTTGCAACCGCTGACTTGCCCATTCCGATCGATCCGGTCAGCCCAATGGTGAATGGTCTTGTCATCCCAGCAGCCTTGCGCGCAGCTCATCTTCGCCATCCTGTGGCGGCGGTGCGCCGAAGAACAGTTCGAACGCTATGGCCGCCTGCCCGACCAGCATTTCCAGACCTTCAACCGTTTCCAGTCCCCGCGCACGCGCCGCCTTCAGCAAAGCCGTTTCAATCGGCGCATAGACAAGATCATAGACCAATGCATGTTCGGGGAGCGGGGCGAGGTCGATATCGAGCGGGTCCTGCCCGACCATTCCGAGCGGACTGGCATTCACCAGCAACGCCGCCCCGGGCAGTCGCGCGTCCATCGGCAACACCCGGCCTTTCAGTCCGAAATGTGCGAGCAGCGCGGCCCCTTTCATGGCATTGCGCGCCAGCAAGGCAACCTCGCCTATGTCCGCCTGCGCAAGCGCAAAAAGCACCGCGCGCGCCGCGCCGCCGACGCCGATGACGACGGCAGTTTCATGCGCGAGCGGCAGGTCGGCAATCGGTCCATAAAAACCGCCGGCGTCGGTGTTGGTGCCAATCAGCTGGCCCTTGTCACCGCGAAACACCGTGTTGATCGCACCTATCGACCCACGCACGTCGCCGGGATCCGTAACGAAATCCAGCGCAGCAATCTTGTGCGGGATGGTGATATTGCAGCCGCGCCAGTCCGGATTGTCTGCCGCCTGCACAAAATAGTCGCCGAGACCGTCGGGTGCCACGTCGCGCGCATGATATTCGGCTACGATACCCAGCCGGTCCAGCCAGAAGCGGTGGATCAACGGCGACTTGCTGTGCGAAATGGGGTGGCCGACGACCTCGGCATATTTGCTCATGACGGCAAAAGACCGCGAACCCGCAAATAGTCAAGCACCGGCAACAGCGGCAAGCCGATGATTGTGAACTGGCTCCCGCTCGCGCCGGAAAAAAGCTGCGCGCCCTCCGCCTCTATCCGGTAACAGCCGACGCAGTGGCGGATGTGGTCCCAGAACTCCTCAACATAGCGGTCGATAAATGCCGCACTTAGCACCCGCATCGTCATCTGGGCACTATCGACGACACGCCAGACAGGCTCGCCATTCTCGCAGATCACAGCCGCGCTAATCAGCCGGTGGCTCCTCCCCGAAAGCATGGCGAGATGTTTGCGCGCATCGTCGGGCTTCTCGGGCTTGTCGAGAATGTTCCCGTCGGCAGTCACCAATATCTGGTCGCAGCCCATCACCAGCGCGCCCGGAAATTTCCGCGAAACCTTGCGCGCCTTGGCTTCGGCCAGCGCGTCGGCAATATGCCGGGGCTTTGCGCCTTCAGCCATGAGCGACGACTTGATGGCATCTTCATCGACAAAGGCCGGATGACCTTCGACCTCGACGCCTGCGGCACGCAGCATCGACAGCCGTCCGCTGCTTTGCGACGCCAATATCAGCGTCATGCCATTTCGGCCTGCTGCAACTCGCGTGAATTGAACAGGTTGATGATCGCCGCAGCGCTCTCCTCGATCGATCGCCGGGTCACGTCGAGCACCGGCCAGCCATTATCGGCGAACATTCGCCGCGCATGCGCGACCTCGGCCTTGACCTTTTCTTCATCGACATAGTCCGTATCGGGCGACTGGTTGAGCGAGAGCAGGCGATTCCGGCGCACCTGGATCAGCCGTTCGGCGCTGGTCACCAACCCGACCACCATCGGGTGTCTGAGCGTGAACAATATCGGCGGCGGCGGTGCTTCCGGGACGATGGGAATATTGGCCGTCTTGTAGCCGCGATTGGCAAGATAGATGCTGGTCGGGGTTTTCGAGGTACGCGACACGCCCGCCAGAACGATGTCCGCCTCTTCCCAATTTTGCGAATTGATCCCGTCATCATGCGCGATCGTGAACTGGATGGCATCGACACGCGCGAAATAGGCGGCATCCATGGCATGCTGGCGGCCGGGTCGCGCCTTCGCTTCCTGTCCCAGCATATTCGACATTGCATCGCTGACCGCATCGAGCGCCGCGACCGCCGGAAGACCCAAAGCGCGGCACCGGGTCTCCAGCTTGCGCCTGGTGTCGCGGTTGACGAGTGTGAACAGCACCAGCCCGGGATTAGCCGCGACATCGACCAATATGCGTTCCAGATGACTTTCGGATCGTACCATCGGCCAGAAATGCTTGACGACATCTTCGGCGCCATCGAACTGGGCAAGCGCCGCCTTTGCGATGTTTTCCAGGGTTTCCCCGGTGGAGTCGGACAATAGGTGGAGATGGAAGCGCTGGCCCATATGGCAGAATAGTGTTGGCAGCTTGGGGATAAATCAAGGGACAAAATCGGGCGGACATTTTGCGCCCGGCTGTCATCGATTCACTGCGCGATTCGGGCACAGCCTGTCCACAGGCGCATAGCGCATTCCACAGCCTGTGAATAACGGGGAAGGATTTTGCGACTCCGGTTGAATCGGAAAGCCGCATCCCGTCAAGATGTTGGCAATATCCGCAAAAGCTTTTAAGGCCTTGCATATCAACAGCCCATCATCTTTCATCATCCTTATATAAATATATATTCTGATTGGATCCCTTGCCGCGATGACTGCCCCTGCGCCCAAGAAACTGCTCAACGTTCTGAAGGGTCAGCGCGAAGAGATTCCGCCCGTCTGGCTCATGCGTCAGGCCGGGCGCTATCTTCCGGAATATCGCGCCTTGCGGGCAGAAAAAGGCGGGTTTCTCGAACTGGCCTATGACAGCGATGCGGCTGCGGAAATCACCTTGCAGCCGATCCGCCGTTTCGGCTTCGACGGCGCAATCCTGTTTTCCGACATATTGGTCATCCCGCATGCCATGGGTCAGGACCTTTGGTTCGAAACCGGCGAAGGACCGAGGCTCGCTCCGCGACTGGCGGACAGTCGGCTGGACGAGCTGACACCCGCACCGCAGCGGTTGACCCCGGTCTTTGAAACCGTACGCAAGGTGCGCGCCGGTCTTCCGGACACAACAACCTTCCTGGGCTTTGCCGGAAGCCCTTGGACGGTCGCCACCTATATGGTGCATGGCCAGGGAAGCAAGGACCAGTCCGAGGCCCGCCGCATGGCGCATGCCGAGCCTGCGCGCTTTGCTGCCTTGATCGATGAGATCGTTGCGGCGACTGTGGATTATCTCGGCCGCCAGATTGAAGCAGGCGTTGACGCCGTGCAATTGTTCGACAGCTGGGCGGGTTCGCTGTCACCGGCGCAGTTCGAGAAATGGGTGATTGCCCCCAATGCCGAAATTGTGCGCCGCTTGAAGGAGCGCCATCCCGACACGCCGATCATCGGTTTTCCCAAAGGGGCCGGCGGCAAGCTTGCGGCCTATGCCGAAGGCACTGGCGTCGATGCACTGGGCCTGGATGAAACCGTCGATCCCCATTGGGCGGACCGGGAGCTTCCAAAGGCGCTGCCCGTTCAGGGCAATCTCGATCCGCTGGCGCTGATTGCGGGCGGGCCGGACCTGGAAAGCGCGGTCGACAACATCCTGTCGGCCTTTGCGGACCGCCCGCATATCTTCAACCTCGGGCATGGCATTTTGCCCGACACTCCCATTGAACATGTTGAAAAGCTGCTTACTCTGGTCCGCAGGGACTGAACGACGAAAGCCGCCGCAATGTCGGAAACCATCGCTGTGCTCTATATCTGGCTCAAATCCGCGCATATCATTTTCGTCATCTTCTGGATGGCGGGCCTGTTCATGCTGCCACGCTTCTTCGTCTATCACCAGGAAAGCACCGAGGGGTCTGGAGAAGCCGCCAGATGGGTGGACCGTGAGGCAAAGCTCATCAAGATCATCCTCAATCCGTCGATCATCGTTGTCTGGGCTGTCGGCCTTGTCCTTGCCTGGCATATCGGCGCGATGCAGGACGGCTGGTTTCACGCGAAGCTGCTGTTCGTGCTCGGACTGTCGGCCTATCATGGCTGGATGGTCGGCTATGCGAAAAAACTGGCAAGGGGCGAACGCCCGCTGACCGGCAAACAGCTCCGCCTGTTCAACGAAGTGCCGGGGATCGCCGCGGCGATTATCGTGGTGCTGGTGGTGGCCAAGCCGTTCTGACTTTGAAATCATGATATGGATTTTGGCGTCCGATAGACACTGAATCGTTGCATTCAAAAGTCGTCCGGCGGCATTTGCCCACATTCTTTCCATCGAGCCCGTAGGACTCTGTCTTGACAGCGGTTACTACCACAGCGGGTTTCCAGCAATTCTGACGCCTCAACCGAAGGGGTTGACCTGAGCGATCAGATAATTTATATAACGATAAATAAATATGGAGATTGCCATGCTGCTATATCATCACCCCCTGTCTGCCAACGGTCACAAGGTAAAATTGCTGCTCGGATTCCTTTCTGTTTCCCATGATGAAAAGACGGTTGACGTTCCTGGCGGTGAGCAGTTTGCAGATTGGTTTGGGGTGATCTCTGATCTGCGGCAGATCCCTGTGCTCGATGATGGCGCCGTGCGCATTCGGGATGCACAGGCAATCCTCATCTATCTCGGCGCGAAATATGATCCTGAACGTCGGTGGTGGCCAACCGATGCCGCCGAACAAGGGATAATAGCACAATGGCTATCCTTTGCCGCCGTGGAACTGCAGAACGGCATCAATCTTTCACGGCTCTATTTTCGTCTTAGCGCCCCTTGCGATATCGCGGCCGCGCAGATGCAAGGCGAAAAGACGCTTGGCGTCCTCGACCGGCATCTGGCCAACAAAGATTGGCTGGAACTCGGGCGGCCGACGATCGCCGATCTGGCTTGTGTAACCTTCGCTGCTCGCTCGGGCGAGGCCAAGCACGACATTACCGCCTATCCTAATGTGTCGGCATGGGTAGAACGCGTCCGTACGCTGCCGAACTTCACGGGCATGGAGGGCTTTGCCTGATGCGCCCGGCCAAAGTTGCTGCGGGTGATGTCAGCGCTGGACTGGTCGACGCGTTCCGGCGGCATGGCTATGCAGGCGCCAGTCTACGTACGCTGAAAGACGCAACGGGTCTGAATCCCGCGAGCCTGTATCATCGCTTTCCCGATGGCAAGGCTGACATGGCATGCGCCGCAATTGAATACGCGACAGTCCAGTTCGACGCGCTCGTAATCGACCCGTTGCGAGCCGAAGGTCCGACGGAAGATCGACTAAGATCAAGTGCCAATGGGGTTACGGAATTCTATCAGAGTGGCCGCCTCGCCTGCCTGTTGGCTACACTTGCCCTGTCTGATGCGCCAACTGCGGTGCGTGAGCGGATTGCAGCGGCTTTTGTCATGTGGCGGGACACGCTTTCCGACGTTCTCGCCAGTGCAGGAGTGTCACAAGCCGGGGATATCGCAGCCAGTCGGATCGCTTCAGTTCAAGGGGCGCTGATCCTGGCGCAGTCCGGCATGGGAACGGTCTGTTTCGACCATGCGGTGGCGCAGCTTGCAGCCTCCTGATGGCAGGTAACCCCTATTTCAACATAGCGTTCACGCCCAAGGTGATGGAACTCCAGTCAAAGGCAGGTAGCCGTGATGCCTATGCACGCCAAGGCCCCAGGCCCGGCGGCAACGCGGCACTGCGAGCAGAAGAAATCGCGTTCATAGCCGAGCGCAACGGTTTCTACCTCGCTTCTGTGTCGGAAACAGGTTGGCCATATGTACAGTTTCGTGGCGGCCCGCGAGGTTTTGTCAAACCCATTGGCCCGACACAGTTAGGATGGGCTGACTTCAGAGGGAACCAGCAATTTCAGACTGCTGGATATGTCGAACATGACGAGCGTGTGTCGCTCTTTTTCATGGACTATAATGGCAAGCGCCGCTTGAAAATCTACGGTCGTCTGCGGTTTCTGGATGCGCGATGTGAACCTGAGTGGGTCGAGCAAATGAAAATGCCGGAATATAGAGCTACGATTGATCGTATCGCACTTGTCGAGATTGCTGCTTGGGATCGTAACTGCCCGCAACATATTTCCGTACCGCTTTGATGCCTGTTTTGGGCAATCCAACTCCCAAACCGGAGGTCAAGTTCGACCGAAAGTCGTTGCCATTCGACATCTAAGAGGACCGTTCAAAAATGGTCGGAAATCCACTTTCCTACAGGTGATCGAATCGGGCATATGCTGATCGATGAAGGATTTGGCTTTTCTTTCCCCGGTTTGCGTCGCGGCCTTTCGGGATGTTTCGAATACAGCCCCTGCATTCCCACTAAATTTACAAAATGGGGTGGGTTATGGGTATAAGTTTGTAAACTTAGGCGTGCACCGGGGCTGCGGTCGGTCGTGCTTGACGCCTCATCTGCGATGGCCTATCTGCAATGCCAAGCCCGTTCTGGGCGTGAGGCGCGACTCCTTCAACAAACGCGCCACCAAACTTACCATCTCCCGCCGGTCGCTTTTGGGAAACCGGCTGTCATTTCGGGCCCCAGGCCCATCAACGGAATATTTTTATGCATTTGAAAGAGCTGAAAAGCAAAAACCCTGCCGACCTTGTCTCGATGGCTGAGGAACTGGGAGTCGAGGGCGCATCGACGCTGCGCAAGCAGGATCTGATGTTTGCCATCCTCAAGGAACTGGCCGAAGATGGCGAGCAGATCATGGGTGTCGGCACGATCGAGGTCCTGCCCGATTCGTTCGGTTTCCTCCGCTCGCCCGAGGCCAATTATCTGGCCGGTCCCGACGATATCTATGTGTCGCCCAATATGGTCCGCCAGTTCGGTTTGCGCACCGGCGATACGGTCGAGGGCGAAATCCGCGCGCCGAAGGATGGCGAGCGTTATTTTGCGCTGACCAAGGTGTTGAAGGTGAATTTCGACGACCCCGAAGCGGTGCGTCACCGGGTCAATTTCGATAACCTCACCCCGCTCTATCCCGACGAGAAACTGACGCTCGACAGCCTCGATCCGACGATCAAGGACAAGTCCGCGCGCGTCATCGACATCGTCAGCCCGCAGGGCAAGGGACAGCGCGCGCTGATCGTTGCGCCGCCGCGCACGGGTAAAACCGTCCTCCTCCAGAACATCGCGCGTGCGATTACCGACAATCATCCCGAAGTGTTCCTGATCGTCCTGCTGATCGACGAACGGCCGGAGGAAGTGACCGACATGCAGCGCAGCGTGAAGGGTGAGGTCGTCTCCTCGACCTTCGACGAGCCCGCCACCCGCCATGTGCAGGTTGCCGAGATGGTGATCGAGAAGGCCAAGCGCCTTGTCGAGCACAAGCATGACGTCGTCATCCTTCTCGATTCGATCACCCGCCTTGGCCGCGCCTACAACACGGTCGTCCCAAGCTCGGGCAAGGTCCTGACCGGCGGTGTCGATGCCAATGCATTGCAACGGCCGAAGCGCTTCTTCGGTGCGGCACGGAACATCGAGGAAGGCGGTTCGTTATCGATCATCGCAACCGCGCTGATCGACACCGGAAGCCGCATGGACGAGGTTATCTTCGAAGAGTTCAAGGGCACCGGTAACTCGGAAATCGTCCTCGACCGCAAGGTTTCCGACAAGCGCATCTTCCCCTCGCTCGATGTCGGCAAATCCGGCACGCGCAAGGAAGAACTGCTGGTCGAGGAAAGCAAGCTCAAGAAAATGTGGGTGCTTCGCCGTATCCTCATGCAGATGGGCACAGTCGATGCGATGGAGTTCCTTCTCGACAAGATGAAGGATTCGAAGACCAACGAAGACTTCTTCGATTCGATGAACCAGTAAGCAACAGGACGGCCAGGCATGTTTGAGTTTTTGATCGCAACCGCCGCTTCGGCGACCTCCCTGGGTGGGCCAGCCGAAATCTGGCAGGCTATCGTCAAGGATTTCTCCAACATCACCGATCCGTCGGCGCTGGCTGCCTTTGTCCAGGTTTTGCTGATCGACCTGGTGCTGGCCGGGGACAATGCGATTGTTGTCGGTGCATTGGCGGCTGGGCTGCCTGCCGATCAGCGGCGTAAAGTCATCATCATCGGCGTTCTCGCCGCGCTCGTGCTTCGCATTGCCTTTGCGCTGGTCGTGTCGCAATTGCTTCAGGTCATCGGACTGATCTTCATTGGTGGCTTGCTGCTCATCTGGGTTGCCTGGAAAATGTGGCGTGAACTGCACCATGCGGGCCAGTCGGCAGGATCACCCGAGATCGCCGGCGACGAAACCTCCGGACTTCGTCCTGCGAAAAGCTTCGCCGGTGCGGCTTGGGCCGTGGCTGTGGCCGATGTCAGCATGAGCCTCGATAACGTCTTGGCCGTGGCAGGCGCCTCGCGCGATCACCCCGGCATCATGATTGTCGGCCTGATCTTCGCGGTGCTGTTGATGGGCGTCGCGGCCAATATCATCGCCAAATATATCGAGCGCTATCGCTGGATTGCCTATGTCGGTCTTGCCGTGATTGTCTATGTTGCCGTCAAGATGATCTATGACGGCTGGGTAGACCCGAGTGTGGGAATCGGCACGCTTCTGACCTGAGCGATCTAACCAAGATGCGCTGCGAAAAAGGCGGCGGTCCTTGAGTCCGCCAGCCTTGCTCCTGCATCGTCCCGCCGGTCGCCCATCTCGGTAGCGAAACCATGGTCGAGGCCTTCATAGTCGTGCAACGTCACTTTGGGATGGCCATCCAGACCAGCGTGGATTGCCGCCTGTGCCTCAGGCCCGACAAAATGGTCGGCGGTGGGGATGTGCAGCATCAGGGGGTTGGCGATCGCGTGGCTTTCGTTCAGCATCTGGTCGATCATTACGCCATAATAGCCGACCGAGGCGCTGATATCGGTACGCGCTGCCGCCATATAGGCGAGCCGCCCGCCGAGGCAGTAGCCTACGCAGCCGACTTTCTGTACCGGCGGTTGCCCGGCCGAGCCCCCCCCGCGGGCGGGGGTTTCGCCACCGGGGGGGGAGTGGGACCGCTTCCCCCACTCGGCGACGGACCCGGCGATGAGTTGCCACTTGCTCGCCCATCCGCTGGGACCGGCGAGGTCTTCGCGCGGCACGCCGCGGAACGTGACAACGTCGAGCGAGGCCCGGCAGTTGTTGACCAC
>JACVCM010000161.1 GCA_016742125.1 Sphingomonadaceae bacterium
GTTTCAAACCTATCGTAGGAAAAAAATGGCGTTGCCGATACGGGTATCGGCTCACGTCCCCGTCTTATTCTCGACGACGGCCTGCTGCTCCCCCCCTTGCAGGTCGTCGCACCCCCCATTTGTACGAGGACATTATGCGTCGATTGTTGAGTTTCACCTGCCTTACCCCCATCGCCCTTGTTTCCATCACACCGGCATTTGCCGAAACCGTCATCAAGGATGCCCGCACCGCGCCGGTCCGCACCGCGACTGCCAACGCGGGTGCCGCTGACAGCGTGACTATCGACACCACGGGTTCGATCAAGCTGACCAGCGGGACTGCGGTGACCATGGACAGCGATCATCAAGTGAACAACAAAGGCACGATCACGATAACCGATTCCAATGGTGCAACCGGTATCCTGGCGCTGCCGAACAGGACGGGCGCGATTTCCAACAGCGGCACCATTACCATCGATGAGACCTATGCGCCCACCGATGCCGACAAGGATGGCGACATCGACGGCCCGTTCGCCCAAGGTTCGGGGCGCTACGGTATTCGCGTGGGGACCGGCCACACAGGAAATATCGTCAATAGCGGAACAATCGCGGTCGAGGGCAATGGCAGCTTCGGCCTCGCCCTGGACGGGCCGGTCACAGGAAGCCTGACGAATAGCGGCAAGATCGACATAGTTGGCGATAACAGCTTCGGCGTCCGGGCAGGCAATGTATCGGGCAATGTCGTGCTTGAGGGCACGATAGCAGCCCGCGGGGCCAACAGTGTCGGCGCGGCACTGACCGGCGATATTGGCGGTGCCTTACGCGTCCAGGGTTCGATCATTGCATCAGGCTATCGTTCGATCACACCGCCGGGCGATGTTTCCAAACTCGACGCCGACGATCTGCTGCAGGGTGGTAACGCGCTGCGGGTGAGCGGCAACATAGCAGGCGGAATTATCCTCGACGCGCCGCCCAGGGATAGCGATCCCAAGGATGACGATGAAGACAAGGACGGCGTGAAGGATGCCAGCGAGGGGACCGCCAGCGTCACCTCCTATGGCTCCGCTGCAGCATTCCAGATCGGCGCAAGCGACCGCGCCGTAACGATCGGTGCGGTATCGGGTAATGCCCAGGGGCATGGCCTTGTCATCAACGGCAATGTATCCGGGCAGGGCGTCTACAAGGCGGTCGATGGCAACGGTCTGGTCATCGGCGGGCTCGGTCAGGCCGTCACCATCGCGGGCGGCATGACGGTGAACGGGCGGGTCGAAGCAAGCTCGCTCGACCAGAATGCGACCGCACTGCGCATCGGCAATCTGGCCCGTGTGAACGAAATCATGGTCAATGGCGGAATCGGTGCGACCGGTGGCGGCGCGGTCGGAACCAGAGTAGCTGCCATTCAGATCGATGCTGGGGCAACAACGGGTTCGCTCTCCAACAAAGGCGCAATCCTGGTCAAGGTAAACGGTGACAAAGCCATCGGTACAGCCGTCCTAGACCGGTCGGGTACGCTTTCCAGCATCGTCAACCAAGGCCGTATCGCGATCGAAGGTGCTGCCGGCACAGACCGCGCCATCGCACTCGACCTCGGCGCCAATACAACCGGGGTGACCATCACCCAGTCCCGCCTATCGGCAACCGCAACCGTGCCCGAAATTACCGGCAATATTCTGCTCGGCAGCGGCAACGACGTGATCGATTCCTCCGCCGGCAAGATTGTCGGCAAGATCCTATTCGGGGCGGGGAATGACCGGCTTAAGCTTTCGTCGGAAGCATCCTATAGCGGCGCTGTCAGCTTCGGGTCGGGCACTGCAGAACTCTCGCTCGCCGACAAGGCGAGCTTCATGGGTAGTGCCGACTTCGGCGATGGGGCGGCAACGCTTACGCTTGGTGGCACCTCGCGATTTTCGGGATTGGTCACTGGCAGCACCAATACTGCCGTAAGTGTCAACGGCGGTTCGCTGGCTCTGCTTAACACAGGCGCAGTCAAACTGGCCTCGCTATCCGTGGGTGCGCAGGGAACCATCGGCGTCTTTATCGACGGCGTGGCAAAAACCAACACGCTGATCGATGTCGCGGGCGCGGCGCAATTTGCAGCCGGGTCCAAGGTGCTGGTCAATCTCTCCTCGGTCGGTCAATCGGCAGGAACCTATACCTTCCTCAAGGCCGGCGCGCTTTTGGGTGCACCTGCACTGCTGACCGACAATGTGTCGCTGCCATTTCTCTTCAAGGGAAATGTTCAAACGAACGCCGCCGCCAACACTGCCTCAGTGGTTATCGCACGCAAGGCGGTATCGGAGCTTGGCTTGAACAGCTCCGAAGCGAGCGCGTTCGATGCCATCGCTATTGC
>JACVCM010000066.1 GCA_016742125.1 Sphingomonadaceae bacterium
CCAACACGAACCCATCGTCGACCCTCGCCGCCCCATCCGGCTCTTGCCTGAATATCTAGACGAACGCCTTGGCGCGCAATTCTTCTTTGGCCACGCCGTGCGCGAGCCGCGCAGCCTCCAAGCTGACCTTGTCATAGTGGCCAATGGCGCCGACTTCGAATCGCTCTACCCCGAAGTCTTCGCCCAGAGCGAACTCACCCGCACCAAACTTCAGATGCTGCGCACTGTCCCACAACCTGAAGGCTGGCGCCTCGGGCCCGCTCTCGCCGCCGGGCTAACGATGCGCTTCTACCAGAGCTTTGCGCATTGCCCCTCACTGCCAGCGCTTGCGCAACGTTTCGCGCAAACTATGCCGGACTACGAACGCTGGGGCATCCACGTCATGGCGAGCCAGATGGCCGACGGCTCGCTCACTCTTGGCGACTCTCACGAATACGGCCTCGAAATCGACATCTTCAACAAAGAAGAAATCGATCGCTTGATCCTCGACTACCTGCAACGTTTCGCCGCCTTCCCGAATCCGCAAATCGCCCAACGTTGGAACGGCATCTACGCCAAACGCTTCGATGCCGCTTACTTCCTCGCCGACCCTGAGCCCGGTGTCAAGATCGTCAACGGCCTCGGTGGCGCTGGCATGACTCTCTCCTTTGGTCTCGCCGAAAAAGTAGTTCAGGAGCTATAGATGCCGATCCAAGCAGTCATCTTCGATTGGGCCGGCACTGTTGTCGATTACGGTTGCCAAGCGCCCGTGCTGGCCATCCAAGAACTCTTCCGCCGCCGCGGCGTGCCGCTGGAGGCCAACGAAGCCCGCCATGCGATGGGCTTGCTGAAGCGAGACCAACTCCGGGAGATCCTAGCTCTCCCGCAGGTAGCGCAACGCTGGCGCGCCGCGCATGGCGATGTCGAAAAGCTGATGCCCTTCCTGCACTTGCCTGTACAGTCCGGCTCCGATCGCATTCTCAAGGCAATGAACCGCAGCCACAGCCGCGACAGTTACCTCCGAATCCTCGATCGCGTCCGTGCCGTCCGCCCTGATATTGCCTTTTCCGGCGACTTCATCGTCGGCTTCCCCGGTGAAAGCGACGCGGATTTCGATGACACGATGAGCCTGGTGCGCGCAGTCGGCTATGCGCAGGCCTATTCGTTTAAGTACAGTCCCCGCCCCGGCACGCCTGCGGCCGATATGGCGGATCAGATCGCGCCTGAAATCATGGACGAACGCCTACAACGCCTGCAGGCGCAGCTGGTCGCGGACCAGAGCGCGTTCAACCGCAACACTGTTGGCAAGGCGACTGAAATCCTGCTCGAAAGGACCGGAAAGCTCGCTGGTCAGCTAATCGGCAAATCGCCATGGCTGCAATCGGTGCATGTGCTTGCGCCGGGGCTATCTATAGGCGATGTTGTCACCGTCGATATTACCGATTCTGGACCGCTAAGTTTGAAGGGTGAACCAAAGATGAGAGCAGCCGCCTGAATGGCAAAAAGGGCACAAGCGCAAGCTGGCGACATGTCACGGCTCGAAATGAGTTTCGACAAACCGCACCTCATCAACTCGGTATTCGGCGAATTCGACCGCAATCTGGTGACTATCGAGAACCGTCTTGGCGTGTACATCTCTGCGCGCGGCAACCGTGTGCAGATCGAGGGTGAGGCCGGTTCCATCGGACGTACCCGCGACATATTGAACGACATTTATTCGCGCGTTCAACGCGGCGAGGATATCGATGCCGAGGCAGTGCAGGCCATTATTGCGATGACCGCAGAGCCGACACTCGAAGGGATTGTCCGCAAGGAAAGCGACGCGCCGGGCATCATGATTCGCACGCGGAAGAAAACGCTGGTCCCGCGTTCCGCCAATCAGGTACCCTATATGGAGGCCCTGGCCCGCGATGAGATCATATTCGCATTGGGTCCGGCGGGCACCGGCAAAACCTACCTGGCGGTGGCGCAGGCTGTTGCCATGCTCATCACCGGCGCTGTCCAACGCCTCGTGCTATCCCGCCCGGCGGTCGAGGCAGGCGAGCGGCTCGGCTTCCTGCCCGGCGACATGAAGGAAAAGGTCGACCCCTATCTCCGCCCGATTTACGACGCGCTCTACGACTGCCTGCCTGCGGAGCAGGTCGAGCGCCGCATTGCGTCGGGCGAAATCGAGATCGCCCCCATTGCCTTCATGCGTGGACGCACATTATCCGATGCCTTCATCATCCTGGACGAAGCACAGAATACCACCGCCGCGCAGATGAAGATGTTCCTCACCCGTTTCGGCATGAACAGCCGCATGGTGATCTGCGGTGACCCGCATCAGGTCGATATTCCCGGCGGCGAGCGCATGTCGGGCCTCAACGATGCAGTAAACCGGCTCGAGGGAGTCGAAGGCATCCGGACCATTCGTTTCAACAGCAGTGACGTTGTCCGTCATCCGCTCGTGGGGCGGATCGTCGATGCCTATGAGGGCGGGAATGATTGATGTCGAAGTCGACATCGGGCTCGAGTGGCGGGAAAGTAGTTTTGGACAATCAGAAGCCGAAAAGGCCGTCGATGCGGCGGTGAAAGTCGCCGGACTTCAGGGACTGGCTGATTATCCGTTCCCTGTCGAAGTAAGCATCAAGCTCACCGACAATGATGAGATTCACGCCCTCAACCGCGAATGGCGGGAAAAGGACAAGCCGACCAATGTGTTGAGCTTTCCCATGCTGGATGATTCAGAGCTTCAAGCCCTTCGTCACCCTGAACTCGTTTCAGGGTCCATCAATCAGCCGAGACCGGAGGGCCAAGAGGCAAAATGGACCCTGAAACAAGTTCAGGGTGACGAGCCTGAGATGGAGTTATTGTTGGGCGACATCATCCTCGCTTATGGCGTTTGCAAGGCCGAGGCCGCCGAAAAGGGCATCCCCCTCGCCCATCATGCCACCCATCTCGTCATTCACGGCATGCTTCACCTGCTCGGGCACGACCATATCGAGGACGAGGAGGCCGAAACGATGGAGGGGCTGGAGGTAAAAGCGCTTGCATCGATGGGGCTTCACAATCCATATGAGACCTGATTTCCGCAATAAGGGGCAACCACGCTTCCATCATGCCTGAGGGTGACAGTTTTAACGGTTTGAAGACCGCAACCGACGACGATAGCGACGGACGAATATGGCAGCGGCTGAAGACCGCATTCTTTGGCCGCAACCACGAACCGACCTTGCGTGAGCAGCTTGAAGAAGCGATCGCCGAACATGAAGAAGACAGCGAGGAAAGCGGACAACCTGACAGCGACGGCGACCTGACCGCTGTAGAGCGCACAATGCTGCGCAACCTGCTGCATTTCAGCGAACACCGGGTCGATGACGTGATGGTTCCGCGCAGCGACATCATCGCCATCGACGAAAGTGCCAGTTTCGCCGAATGCATCGCCGCCTTTGCCGAACATGGCCATAGCCGCCTGCCCGTCTATCGCGACACGCTCGACAGCATCACGGGCATGATCCACATAAAGGATGCCTTTGCCGTCCTGGCCGAGGGCGCCGAGCAGCCCGACAGCCTTGAGGCGTTCATCCGCCAGCCGCGCTTCGTACCGCAGAATATGAGCGTGCTCGCCCTGCTCGACGAAATGCGCCGTACGCGCACGCATTTGGCCATAGTGCTCGACGAATATTCGGGCACCGAAGGCCTAGTCACCATCGAGGATCTGGTCGAGGAAATCGTCGGTGAAATCGAGGACGAGCATGATGACGAGCCCGAGATTCTATTCGAGCAAAAAGCGCCCGACATGTGGGAATCGGACGCGCGCGCAGAACTGGACGATCTTGCCGAAGCCATCGACCCGAAACTGGCAGAGGTCGACGAGGATGTGGACACGCTGGGCGGGCTGGCGTTCGTGATTGCCGGACAGGTTCCCAATGTCGGCCAGATGTTATTGCACGAAGCCAGCGGCTGGCGACTGGAGATATTGGAAGGCGATGAGAAGCGCGTCACAAAAATCAGGCTGTTCGCGCCGACGCCCGATCCGGAGGAAGAGGGGGAGTGAGAGGGCGGATTTCTATCCAAAAGGCAGATTCATGAGTTCAGGGCCGACGAAGGATGAGACCGCACTATTCGATGATATATCCGCTCTTGCAGACAAGGTGTGGGATATATCCAAAGATATTTCAGGAAAGATTACAGATCCAAAGTTCATTTCCGTCGTTTTATTTCGACGCCTTCGGGCCAATCACAGAGGCTACGCCGTTCTTTGGAACAATGATTGCCAGATAGAGGCCGAAATTATTGTTCGAGCCGCTGTGGAAACTGCCATCTGCATCGGCGCTAACTTTAGAATGGCAGACGAGTTTCCTCGTCTTATGCGGCGTGATGCAGCAGCAACACTGCAGGGGCAAATAAAGATCTACAGAGAGGCGGACGAGACTCAAATGGTCAAGAGCAGCGAGGCTGCATTGCGCTACCTACAGGCCGGATTTGCCGAAGGGGAAAAGGCAGCAAAGCTAGATTGGAAGTCGCTGGCTGAAGCGGGAGGGCAGCCATTGCTTTACAATTTCCATAAGATGCTTTCGGGGATGTCTTCTCACGTCACTGGTTTATCTCTAATTCGAGGTATTGGCGATGCTGAAGCAGAAGAGATGCAAGCTAATTTGTATGGCATGAGTAAGCGTAACTACTTCAACATGATGGCAGGCGCGACCCTTCAAGGCTCCCTAATTCACTCGGGTATGATCGATGCCGCAGCCTGTGCCGAGGAAGCACTGTCACTGGTGAAGCGGATGGACGCGTTATCGATAGATTGGCCGGGTTCGGAGGGCTGAGCAGTTCGCGTGAGCGATTTCGGGGACACCAGACGCGTTGGACAGCCAAAGAAAAGGGATGAGCATTGCAATACATGTATCGCATTGCTATTACTCCGTCATGCCAATGTCTCTTCGTCTCCCCGCCGAAATCGAAAATCGCCTTGATGCGCTGTCCACGCTAACCGGTAGGTCGAAGACTTTCTATGCCACGCAGGCGATCGTCGAGCATATCGACGATCTGGAAGATGCGCATCTCTCCTCTGAAATTCGCGCGCGTATTCGGGCCGGAACCGAAAAACGAATTCCCTTGAACGAGTTGCTGGCGGAATATGGCCTGGAGAATTGAGCTTGCCGACTCCGCCGCGAAGCAACTGCGCAAACTCGATCCCCAAATTGCCGAACGAATCCTGACTTTCCTGCGCGACCGCGTCGCCCCGCTCGACGACCCGCGCAGCATTGGCGAGGCACTGCGCGGAAAGGAATTGGGCGATTTCTGGAAATATCGTGTCGGTGATTGGCGTATTATTGCCGATATTGAGGATGGGCTTGTGCTTATCACGGTCATCCGGATCGGCAACCGTCGGGAAATCTATCGGCGTTGAGAGCTTGAGCGCTTGCAATGTAGGATTTGATTTGAGATTCGGGGTTGACCGACCCGTAGGGGCTGGCGCGGCTCTTTCTCAGTGTCCGGATTTGCCCGAATTTACGCAGCCCACTCATGTTCGCTAAAGCAACAAAGGATACAAATGGGGGGTATCGTGTCGGTATCTTTTGTAGCTTTAAGCCCCCTCTTCCTCAACGGGCGTTTGCCATTGACGGGTCGAAGATGCCCCCGGCATCTTCTTTGATATGCCGGGGGCATATCAAACCCGACAACAACAAACGGATATGGAGACTTGCAAGCTTGCTTGCTAATCGGAGTTGGTGTGCGTGCGCGAGCCGGAGGCTCGCCAGCGACTTCCCCTACCACTCACAAGACTTGCTACGCATCTTTCGACTTCGTTTAGCATCGCAAAGCCAAGTCTATCTTTCCCGCAAGGGGAGAGAGGGGGTAAGCTGCAAGCCGTATAAGGTGTCAACCGAGTGTCAACTTAAACGCTTTTCTGGGGATTTCCGCCTCAACCTGCGAGTTGCACCGCCCTCGCCCGCCAGCTTTCCGCCAACGCCGCCATTGCGGCGAGTTCACGCAAGCCCGGCTTCGCCCCTTCCGCGCGATGCCCGCCACCGATCAGCAAGCGGAAGGTGCGCTCGACGGTCCAGTCATGCCCTGCCCGCTCGACCTGCTCGATTTTATCGCCAGGCCCGGCCTCGCCTTCCTCGATTACGCGGAAATAGCCGCCGCAGCGACCGGTCTTGATCACCGCTGCCGTAAGCCCGTGCAGCCCAAAATGATGGTCTATTTTCCAGCACGGCTGCCGCCCCTGCGCGACCTCTACCAACGCCTTGCCAATACGGAAGCGGTCGCCGATGCGGATCTTGTCTTCGGTCAGGCCCGATGTGCTGATATTCTCGCCAAAGGCCCCGGCGCGTTCCAGCAAGGGATGCGAAAAGCCCTCTGCGGCAAATTGCGCAACCCATTTGGGATAATGCTCCGCCGGGTAGAAGTGCACCGCCTTGTCCACCCCGCCATGCACGCTCGGGTCGGCCACCTGATCGCCTTCGAAGCCCAGCCTGCGCAGCATCACCGGCCGGTCCACGGCCTCGCGCGCCATCGCACTCATCGTGCCATCGGCGCGAAACGGTTTGGGCCCGCCAATCAGCAGCGTGTCGATTTGAGTAAGGATCATCGGTGTGTGATAAACAAAAAATCGGTCATCCTGAACTTGTTTCAGGCTAACGAGCGGCTATTTGTTGCCCTGACACAAGTTCAGGATGACGATGACGTTGTTGATTGGCATTTGCCCCAGCCGCCGATAAAAGCCCCCGATGCAAACCAGCGATCTTCGCATTGCGCTGTTCAGCGGCAATTATAACTATGTGCGCGATGGCGCGAACCAGGCTTTAAACAGGCTGGTCGGCTATCTGCTAGGTCAGGGTGCGAAGGTCCGGGTCTATTCGCCGACGGTTGCGGAACCTGCCTTTCCGCCGACCGGCGACCTGGTGAGCGTGCCGTCTATGGCGATCCCCAATCGCCCGGAATATCGCATTCCGCTGTCGCTATCTTACAAGGTCCGGCGCGACCTCGATACCTTCAGCCCCAATGTCGTGCACATCTCGAGCCCCGACCGCGTGGCGCGTCAGGCCGTGAAATGGGCACGGCGTCGCAACCTCCCCGTCCTTTGTTCGGTGCACACACGCTTCGAGACCTATTTTCGCTATTACAACATGTCTTTTGCCGAACCGCTGGTCGAGGCCTGGTTGCGCCGCCTCTATCGTAAATGCGACGCGCTGGTTGCGCCGTCGGAAAGCTTCGCACAGGTGCTGCGCGAACAGCGGATGAACTATGACATCGACATCTGGTCGCGCGGTGTCGATCGTGAGATATTCAATCCGCAGCGCCGCGACATGGACTGGCGACGCGGACAGGGGCTGATGGATGGGCCGCCAGTTATCGGCTTTCTGGGTCGGCTGGTCATGGAAAAGGGCCTCGACGTCTTTTCCGACGCGATCGACCAGCTTCGCCGCCGCGGAGTACCGCATCAGGTCATGGTCATCGGTGAAGGTCCGGCCCGCAGCTGGTTCGAAAGCCGCCTGCCCAATGCGCGCTTTGTCGGGTTTCAGGGCGGCGCCGATCTGGGCCGTGCGGTGGCAAGTATGGACCTGCTATTCAACCCCAGCGTGACCGAAACCTTCGGCAATGTCACGCTAGAGGCAATGGCTTGCGGGCTTCCCGTCGTCGCCGCCAAGGCCACCGGCAGCCAGAGCCTCGTCGAGGACAAGGTGTCGGGACGGCTAATCCTTCCCGGCGCAATCAACCAGTTCGCCGACGTCCTCCTATCCTATTGCACCGACGATGCATTGCGGGCGCAACATGGCGCCGCGGGTGAGCAGCGCTCGCTCGACTATAGCTGGGATGCGATCAACCAGACCGTTGCCGACACCTATTTACGCCTGATCCGTCAACGCGCTGCGCGCACCATAGCAATGTGATGCCCGACCTGTTCGGCGAGTCCGAGGGACAAATTTCGGTGCCCGGCAATAGCCCGCTGGCCGACCGCCTGCGGCCGACCAGCTTGTCCGATATCATCGGTCAGGAGCATCTGACCGGTCCCGACGGCGCAATCGGGCGGATGGTCGCGGCCGGAAAGCTGTCCTCGATGATATTGTGGGGACCGCCAGGCACCGGGAAGACGAGCATTGCCCGCCTGCTCGCCGATGCGGTGGGTATGCATTATAAACCCATTTCCGCAGTATTTTCGGGCGTTGCCGATTTGAAGAAAGCCTTTGCCGAGGCTGAGACGATGGCGCGGACCGGCAAGCAGACATTGCTGTTCGTGGACGAAATTCACCGTTTTAATCGCGCGCAGCAGGACGGGTTTTTGCCGTTCGTCGAAAGCGGTGTGGTGACGCTGGTCGGCGCAACGACCGAAAACCCGTCCTTTGAACTGAATGCCGCGCTGTTATCGCGAACCCAGGTCATGGTTCTGCACCGGCTCGATGATGCGGCATTGGCGACGCTGCTCAAGCGCGCCGAAGACGTCGAGCAGCGACCTCTTCCGGTAACGGACGATGCGCGGTCGGCACTGATCTCGAGCGCCGATGGCGACGGCCGTTTCTTGCTCAACCAGGCCGAAACCCTGTTCTCTATTGCCCTCGATAACCCGCTCGACCCGCCCGCCATGGCCGCGCTTCTGCAAAAGCGGATGCCGGTTTACGACAAGGATCGTGAGGGTCATTACAACCTGATCTCGGCGCTGCACAAATCCTTGCGCGGGTCCGACCCGCAGGCAGCGCTTTACTGGATGGCACGAACGTTGGTTGCGGGTGAGGAACCTCTATACGTTCTGCGCCGCTTGGTGCGGTTTGCCAGCGAAGATATCGGGCTCGCCGACCCCAATGCTTTGGTACAATGCCTAGCTGCCAAGGATGCCTATGAATTTTTGGGCAGTCCGGAAGGTGAGCTGGCCATAGTGCAGGCCTGTCTTTATCTCGCCACTGCGCCCAAATCCAATGCCGCTTACATGGCCCAGAAGTCGGCATGGAGGCTGGCGCGCGATACGGGCTCGCTGACGCCGCCCGCGCACATATTGAATGCACCAACTAAGCTCATGAAGGAGATCGGCTACGGCAAGGGCTATGCCTATGACCATGACGCTGATGATGGTTTTTCGGGCGCGAACTACTGGCCGGAAGAGGTCGCTACAACTCAGTTATACCAACCGAAAGAACGCGGTTTCGAGCGGAAGATAATCGAACGACTGCGATATTGGGACGATTTGCGCAAAAGCCGATCCAGCGATGGATAATATCGCAGATATCGCACAGCAGAATGTTGGAGCAAAAATAGGCCACTTCACACGCTTTGCCTGTGTAGACTGGTCCGGCGCCAAAGGCGACGCACATGCCGGGATTGCACTGGCCATATGCGAACCCGGTAACGCATCACCAGTGCTGGTGGCACCGCCGCGAAGATACTGGTCGCGGCAGGCTATTGCAGACTGGTTGCTGGCGCAAAATGATAATCTTCTCATCGGTTTTGATTTCAGCTTTGCGCCGCCACTGATTGCGCGTGGCAGCTATTTGCCAGGCGATGACGTTCCAGCGGACGCCCGCACTTTCTGGGGATATGTTGACGGGATCTGCGATGATCCCGACCTCGGCGCAGCGTCTTTCCTCGAGCGGCATCACCGGCGGCATTTCTATCTTGGCGCGATTGATGGCGTGAAGGCGCAGTACATGCACTTCAGGCAGTGCGAGATGCATTATAATGCGAGTGGAGGAGGGAAACCTTCAACCGTCTATGACGCTATCGGCGCTGCTCAGGTTGCCAAGGCAAGTTTCGCCGGAATGCGGCTGTTGCACCAGGTCGGGCAGCATATTCCCATATGGCCATTCGATCCGATATCCTCGAGCGGTCCGCAGATCGTCGAAATCTATACGCAGATCGCAGCACGCGCTGCTGGTTTGCGCAAAGGTCTGAGTAAAATAAGGGATGCAAAATCGCTCGATGGCGCGCTCGCGGCCTTCAATAGCGAGCCTCACAAGCCGCTCACAAAGTACAGCGACCATGCCACCGACGCCATTCTTACCGCTGCATGGCTTCGTTATGTCTCACGAAATCCCGATTATTGGGCCCCGACACAATTGAATTCACGGATTGCCGCAACAGAGGGCTGGACCTTTGGCGTGGTTTAGGGCTAAGGGCGCGCGTATCGTGCCGGCTTAGCTCAGTTGGTAGAGCACCTGATTTGTAATCAGGGGGCCACGGGTTCGAATCCTGTAGCCGGCACCATTTTCTCTCTCTATCTCGCTCGGCGACAACGGTCCGAGCAAAACCGCACATTCTCCCAATCTTTTGCCCATTTTTTGCGCCATGCAAATGGCCGGTCACACGCTTCGCACATCTTCGACGGAAGATCGGATTTTCTTACCATCTTTGCCATCGTTCAATCTTTCCTTCCCTTACCGGCGCAATCGTGAGCGTATCATTTTTATCGCATGCCCGACTTAATTGACTGATAATAAAGTAACCAATTGCTGCGCAGCATTTGTAAGGTTATTACCTGTCCATGTCTTTCGGCGGCTCTGTGGGATGCCGGGGGCAATAATAAATGTTCATCCCCAAGAAAACCCGGAAAACCGGGACAGAGAGTCAAACAGGAGAGAGAGAATGAAAAAGGGAAATCGGGTATTTAAAACGGCGATGCTGTCGACCATCAGCATGGCTTCGCTCGGTGTGGGGTCAGTTGCTTACGCGCAAGATGAATTGCCGCAGGCCGAAGAATCCGCCGTGGACGAAGACGTGATCATCGTTACTGCTACAAAGCGCGAACAGACGCTGCAGGATGTGCCGGTTGCAGTATCTGTGACGTCTGCAGCAGCGATTGAGCGCGCTCAGGTACGCGATCTGAAAGATCTGCAAACATTGGTGCCCTCTTTGCGTGTTAGCCAGCTGCAAAGCTCAGCTAGCACCGACTTCATCATTCGCGGTTTTGGCAATGGCTCGAACAACGTGGGTATCGAAGGTTCCGTCGGCGTATTCATCGACGGTGTTTATCGATCGCGATCCGCAGCGGCAATTAGCGACCTTCCCAACCTGCAACGCGTTGAAGTGCTTCGCGGACCGCAATCGACACTGTTCGGCAAGAACGCCTCTGCTGGGGTTATATCGATCGTGACAGCAGAACCCCGTTACGAATTTGGCGGGTCCGCAGAACTGAGCTACGGCAATTTTGATGCGATCGTGGCCAAAGCCGATGTTACGGGTCCCATTGGAGAAAACATCGCCTTCAGCCTCGCTGGCGGCATCAATAAGCGCGACGGCTATGGCACCAACTTAACCGATGGATCAAAAACAAGCGAGCGCGACCGGTGGTATGCCCGTGCTCAACTGCTCATCGAGCCTTCAGAGAACGTAAAGTTCCGGATTATCGGGGATTATGACAAAATCGACGAAAATTGCTGCTTTGTCGGCAATGTACGGGCTGGCGCAACACCTACCGGCGCAATTAACGCGATCGGTGGCAGGATAAATCCTAACGGAATTTTCAGCTACAGCGAGTATCAGAACTTTCCGTCGCAAAACAATATCAAGAACGGCGGGGTTTCTGTTCAAGCCGATTTCGAATTCGGGGCATTTAAACTTACGTCGATCAGCGCTTACCGCGAATCTCGTGCCAAAACCAATGCCGACTCCGATTTTACCAGCGCAGACCTGATCGGTGAAAATCGGGGCGATGTTGATATCAAGACAAAGACGCAGGAATTGCGTTTAACTTCGGATTTTGAAGGGCCGTTCAATTTTCTGATCGGCGGATATTATTTCGATGAAGATATTGGCAACAAGCAGGCACTCACAACTGGTCGCGATTTCCGTAATTATGCGAATCTGCTTTCTGGCGGCAATTATGCTGGTTTGGAGGCGACAATTCGCGCACTGGCAGGCCTGCCTGCCGCTACGCCCGCCACTCAATTTGGCGCGGCAGGCCAAGGCCGCTTTGAAGATTGGGACTATAAAAACAAAGCCTATTCCGTTTTCGGCACTGCGGATTTTGAAATCACCGAAAGCCTGACGCTGACTGGTGGTTTCAATTACACCAAAGACAAAAAGGATGTTGCGAGCAATACAGTCGTCACCGACGTGTTTTCAAACATAGATCTAGTGCAGGTTGGAGCCAACGCTGGCATCCCGGCAGTTTTTCCTGCCGGTACTTTTGGACCGGGCCAAACCAGCCCGCTATATCCGCGGATTACAAGATGCCCTGCCCCCGCGCCTGTTCCGGCCGTTACCGGGACCTGCAACCCATTCCTTCCGCTGCAAGCATTCCAGTTTCAGCCTCAATTTCTGAATTTTCCAAATGCCGTTGAAGATGGGAAAACGCGCGACAGCAAATGGACTTATTCTGTCAGGCTAGCTTGGGAAGCAACGGATAATCTCAACCTTTATCTCAGCTATGGCACAGGTTTTAAGGCGACCTCCTGGAATATCTCGTTCGATTCCCGTCCATTCGTGGCCGATTTTGTTGCCGGTTCACCAGCACAAGGAGCGCCGCTTACGGCATCGCCAATCCGGACGGCCGGTTTGGCGTTACCAAATCTGAGAAGCGGAACGCGCTATGCGCTGCCCGAAAATGCAACGGTGATGGAAGCTGGTCTGAAAGCGAGATGGGACCGCGTTGCCTTCAACTTAACTGTCTTTGATCAATCGATTAAGAATTTCCAAGGCAACAGCTTTCTGGGTTCGGGCTTTGTCCTTACGAATGCCGGTAAGCAGTCGACTTTCGGGATTGAGTTTGACGGCTCTGTCCGTCCGGTAGACGGATTGCAGTTTACTGCAGGCTTCACTTACCTCGACCCCAAATATGATAGCTACGTAGGTTCGGCTTTTGGTGACATTAGCGGACAACAGCCAGCGGGAATTTCAGAGCTTTCTGCGACATTGGGTGCGAATTACACCCATGAATTCGCGGGCGGCACTGCGCTGATCTTGAGCACAGATTTCTATCATCAAGCGAAGGTACTGATTAACGACAATCCGGCATATCGGATTTACAAACGCGAGGTGAATGACCTGAGCGCGTCGGCAACATTGCGGTTGGAAAACGGCCTGCAATTCACCCTGTGGGGCCGAAACCTCACAAATGCAAGATATCTGCAGACCATCTTTCCAAGCGTCATTCAAGGGGACGATATCTTCGGCCCCGGCAACGGGTCAATCTCCGGCTATCCAAGTGCGCCACGCACTTATGGCGTTGCGGTCAAATACAAGTTCTGATTTCCATCTTTTCGTGGTGAAAGAGCCGGGGCAGCGTTGCTGCTCCGGCTTTTTCCTTGGGCGCAAGCCATCCCTCCCGTCGTCGTCCGGTTACCCGCGATTGCAGTTCGTTATCCTGAAAAAGGTAGAGCTTAACTGAATGAGGAAGCAGAGTTTTGACCCGGGCGAAAAATGGTGCCCGAGGGCGGATTTGAACCACCGACACGCGGATTTTCAATCCGCTGCTCTACCCCTGAGCTACTCGGGCTACACGGTCTAAACCGCGTGGGAGCGCAGCCTATAGAGAGGCGATATGCCCCTTGGCAAGCGCAAAATCAGTCACGTTCACCATTGTCGAAGCTATCTTCATATTCCGCCGCCGGACCGGGAACCCGATAGCCTTCATCAAGCCATTTCAACAGATCGCGATCTTTGCAACCCTGACTGCAAAACGGCTTGAACTGGGCATTTTGCGGCTTCCGGCAAAGAGGACAGCCATTAGCTTTGCGCGACATGGACATGCCCATAACCCTTTAAATGCTCGTCCGCAATTATATCCACCGGTGCCGCCGAGAGGCGCTGACACTGCTCACGAAACGCTTGCCACTTGGCTGAACTTAATAGCGCTGCCACTTTAGTCGACGCAGTAATGACACGCGGTCCAAATCCCGACGACCGAGCCGCCTCACGTAACAGCCATAGCGCCTGCGTCTCATCCGAAAGCGCGGCAATATTCGTGCCGAACAATTGGTCCAGTACAGACGATCGTGGGCGTGCGCGAACGACCTGCATCAAACCGTAGCCGTTGATCGCACTGCGCTCAAACGGTCGTGCGTCTGACGCAGATGCCTCGTCAAACGCTTCGGCTACTTCGATCCGACCTGCCTTGGACTCGACAGAGACAAAATCGATCATGACCATGCCGCCGACCTGGTACAGCCTTAGTAGACGTGCAATTTCGGTTGCCGCCACGCGATTGATGGCGAGTGGATATCCAATCCCGTCAACATCAAATACAAGTCCTGCCTTGGTGCGCTGAAAGCTCACCATCACATCACCGATCCGCGATGCCCCGACCATCGCGGCGTCAAGCGCATCGCCTACTGGCTTGGTCAACCACGTGTTGGCATTCATCGCCGCCAACCGACTGTGCCACAAAAGATCTTTGTCAGTTGGAATTCCCGGCATAACATCGAGCAGGCGTGCCTCAGCAGGTTTGAACCTCCCCGGCTCCGCGATCGCCTCGCGCGTTACCTCGAAAGCAACGCCGGCGCCTTCCGCTGCGCCAACCTTGCCACGCACCAGCAACTCGGCGCCATCGTCGGCCATGATGTAAACACCGGATGGCGTTTTCCGGTCGACCCGGCCATTCCCACATTCACCAAGGACCCTATGCAAGTCCCGTTGAATATGGATCTCGACAATGCGGCCGTCCTCGACCAATGCGGCGCGACGCTCGCCCGGCGCATCGTCGTCCCAGATTTCAGTCAAGCCGATAGCCAGAGGCCCGCAGCAGCAGGCGGGTTTCATATAATGGCAGGCCGATCACGCCAGAATGGCTGCCCGCCATCCAGTCGACCAGTGCCTCCGCCCGTCCCTGAATGGCATAGCCGCCCGCTTTGCCAAGACCTTCGCCGCTATCGATATAACTTTGTATTTCCTCTGCCCCGAGCCGCTTGAAACGAACGATGCTGTCGCTAATGCGTGTACGCAAGCGACCCTCGGCATCGATAGTCGCGACTGCGCTCAGCACATGATGGCGCCGCCCGCTGAGCAATTCGAGGAAGCCCCGCTGCATCTCCGCATCCGCCGCTTGCTGCAAGATACGTCGTCCGACTGCAACTGTGGTGTCACCGGCAACGACGATCTCGCCATTGCCGCGCTCAACCGCGCGCGCCTTTTCTTCCGCCATGCGGATCGCGTAAACGCGTGGCAATTCACCTCTTCGAGGGCTTTCGTCGATATCGGGTGATGCGATGCGGTCGGGTACTACGCCGATTCTTGCCAACAAATCACGCCGACGCGGGCTTGATGATGCCAGTACGAGTGAGGGGTTCAGACCCAAGGTCTGCCGCCCTTATTTGAAGCGGTAGGTGATCCGGCCCTTGGTCAGATCATAGGGTGTTAGTTCGCACAGTACTTCGTCACCGACGAGCACGCGAATACGGTTCTTGCGCATTTTTCCGGCTGTATGGCCAAGCACTTCATGACCATTTTCCAATTCGACGCGGAACATGGCGTTGGGCAACAATTCACGGATGATGCCCCGCATTTCCAGAAGTTCTTCTTTTGCCATTCGGCCCCTTAGGTACAGATTGTCTTTGTGTTGCAGCGCCCTTAGCGGCTGGCGGACAAAAAGGAAAGGCCTACCGCGCAAACCCTTGGGTCGGGACCTCCGTTGCGACAAAATGCTACAAAGTTCATATTTCATGCATCTTCCAGTTGGGTAAATGTGGGCCAACACATAAACAATAAAAGCTCTCCCCCATGAAAATGCATTCGCTTACCGCATTGCTGCTGGCATCGACCGCCATTCCAGTTGCGGCACAGGATTCCCCGAACACCGAAGGCACGACCGCCGTAGCAGAGATAGTCGACGAAGCAGCCGACGAGCTCCCCGGCGACATTGTCGTGGTGGCGGAACGCATTCGAGGGGCGGTTAACACCGATGTTCCGCCGGTAGGAGAGCTAAACGAGGCCGACATTGCCGCAGTTGGCGCTGGGTCGGTCACTGATTTGCTGGCGGCTGTTGCCCCGCAAACCAACTCCGGCCGTGGGCGGGGCGGCGGACAGCCCGTAGTCCTGCTGAACGGTCAACGCATTTCAGGCTTTCGAGAACTGAGGGACTTGCCACCCGAAGCCATCCGGCAGGTTCAGATTTTTCCGGAAGAAGTAGCGCTGAAATACGGTTTTCGACCCGACCAACGCGTAATCAATTTCATCCTGAAAGAGAATTTCGCGTCGTTTATCACCGAAGTGGAGATGGCACAGCCCGAAGACGGTGGATTTGCGACCAACGAAATCGAAGCCACACTTGTTGCCATCGGAGACAAGACCCGGCTCAGCATCGATGTCGAAGCCGAGCGCGCGACGCGGCTTACAGAGAATGAACGGTCGATCACCTCGGCAGACAGCTCGATCACCCCGGTTGACGGGGATGTCGGTCAGTTTCGAACGCTATTGCCAAAAACCGAGCGGCTGGAGGTAAATTCGACCTGGAGCCGCTCGATAGGCCCGCAAAGCACATTATCCATCAATGCCAACTATGCCCTGAATGGCAGTTCTTCGCTGCTCGGCTTACCGTCTGCAAGCTTCATTCTGCCCGGCAGCAGCCCCTTCTCCAGATCGGGGACCGATATCACAATCAATCGCTATTTTGACAGCCCGCGCCCACTGGAGCGCGAAAACGAAACGCACACATTCCAGACAGGCGGAACGCTTAACCATTTGCTCGGTGGCTGGCGCTGGACCGTGACAGGCAATTATTCCCGTATCGACAGCGAGACGAAAACGACCCGGAACGTCGATTTTGCAGACCTGCGAGCTGCAGTTCTGGCTGGAACGGTCGATCCATATCGAGCGGATTTTGGCGATAATCTGGTCTTCTTGGCCCCCGACCTGGCCAGCAGCTTGTCACAAACCATTGAGACGCGCAGCACTTTGGCGGGTTCGCCGTTCCGACTGCCCGCTGGCGAAGTACAAATGACCTTCGCGTCGGGCTTTGCGCGGCAGATGCAGGATAGCGAAACGTGGCGGTTGGGGTTGACCACCGATGTTTCGCTTCGCCGGAATATTTTCAACAACTCGGTAAATGCCGAATTACCTCTGACCGAAAGTGACTATGGTCTTGGCAAGGCCGTCGGTGCGTGGTCGATTAACGGCAACATCGGCCTCAGCGATCTGTCCGACTTTGGCACTCTCCTGGAATATGGCGTGGGCGTGCGGTGGCAGCCCGTAAAGAACCTGACGTTCCAAGCCAATCTTATCGGCGATGAAAACGCGCCTGGCATTGCGCAGATTGGCAACCCGGTCATCGTTACGCCAAATGTCGCCTTTTTCGATTTCGCCACCGGGCAAAGCTCTTTCGTCGACATCATAAGTGGGGGGAACCCGGCGCTGGTCGCGGAAAAGCGACGTGATCTCAATCTCAACCTCAGCTGGAACCCGCCGTTTATCAAGGATCTAGGCGTCCAGTTAGCCTATTTCCGAAATAACAGTTCGAACACGACTGCCAATTTCCCCCTGTTGACGCCCGAGATCGAGGCCGCATTTCCCGGTCGCGTGGTGCGAGACGCAAGCGGACGCGTGGTCAGCGTTGACCAGCGACCCGTCAATTTCGCCAAGGAAGAATCGCAACGCATCCGCTGGGGCTTTAATGTCTCGGGCAGCATCGGCCCCGAACAGCAAGGCCGGGGCCCCTTTGGC
>JACVCM010000162.1 GCA_016742125.1 Sphingomonadaceae bacterium
ACGGGCGCGCGATGGGCGCGCACGTGGGCTTCACCGGCTCGCCGCTCTCTGAGCCCCCCGGCGTCCGGCCGCACCCGCGAGGACTCGCGGGGGGGTGGGTGTGCTGCACGCGAGCCGCAACCATAAGCGATCGCCGACCTTGACGCCGCCGTCGATCAGGACACGGCAACCATAAATGGAGAGATCGACCAGACGCGCCTCGATCGGATGTTTTGCATGGCGACGCACCGTGGCCTTGCCGAGCAGAACCGGATGACGGACAGCCTCGCGCTGTTCAAGCCGAGCAGGTGCGACCTTTCGATATTGCGATGTCATATACCCCATCACATCCCCCTGCCGAAGGATGTATGCCGATAAGGTCAATAATCGGTAAATGTAAGACGCAGTCAGTCGCCCGTCAGAATGCGGTCCACCAGCTGTTTCACCGTCGGCACGAAGCCATTGGAATAAAAAGGATCCTTGCCGAACATATAGGCACTATGGCCTGCAAACATCAGATTTTCGTCGATGGGCGCGCCGTGGACGATGTTCTGCAGCGCCTTCTGGATGCAGAAGCTGCGCGGGTCGGCGAGTCGTCCGGTGGAATTATTGTCATGGTCCTTCCATGACGAAAAACCGCAATGCGACAGGCAGCCCATGCAGTCCTTCTGGTCCTTCCGGATAACCTCAGCCGATGGCGGCGTCACAAAAACGAGCGTGTTATCGGGTGTTTTCAACGCGACCGTGAAGCCACGCGCATCCCATTCGCGCGCTTTCATCAGGTCGGCTGGCGTAACCCAGAAATTCTTGCCCTTTACCCCGACGTCGAGTTGAATGGTGTGTTCGAGATCTGCCGCCTGCGTATAACCTATTTGCCGGTCAGACCGGGCCTGCAGCTCGAGCAGGAACGGGTTGATGACCGCGCTTGAATAGAAACCTGTCGGGGAGAATTGATGGAGCAAGACACCGTTCTCCGGGATCTTGGTCAGCGCATCTTTCCAGCCCTGCGGTATCGGGCTTTCCTGCGTGAGCAGCGGACGAGTCCCGAACTGGAAGGCAATATCACCCAGTTCGGGGTTGTCGATCCAGTCGTTCCAGTCGCGAAGATGCCAGACGCCACCGGCCATGACGATCGGAACCTCATCCGGAATGCCTTCGGCCCGCATCACATCGCGCACCGCCTTTACGCGGGGATATGGGTCTTCGGGGCTGCGCGGGTCTTCGGCGTTGGACAGCCCATTATGACCGCCCGCCAGCCAGGGGTCTTCATAGACCACCGCGCCCAGCCACTCCGGCACTTTGTGATAGGCACGCTTCCACAACGCCCGGAAGGCACGCGCCGAGCTGATGATCGGCAGATAATAGACGCCATATTGCGCAGCAATTTCAGAAAGCTTGTACGGCATCCCCGCGCCGCAGGTCACGCCTGTAACCAAGCCCTTGGTCTGTTCGAGTACCCCATGCAGGATACGCTGGGCGCCGCCCATTTCCCATAGGACATTGATGTTGATCGCGCCCTTGCCACCAGCAATATCATGAGCGAGCCGGACCTGGGCAACACCGCCCCTTATGCCATATTCCACCAGTTCTTCATGACGCTCGGCACGCGTTTTCCCATGGAAGACCTGCGGGATCATATCCCCATTTTCGTCATAGCTGTCGGCATTGACTGCCGACACGGTGCCGATGCCACCGGCGGCGGCCCAAGCCCCCGAACTTGCATGATTGGTTGCAGCAACACCCTTGCCACCTTCGACCAGCGGCCACACTTCCTTACCGCCATAGATAATGGGTTTCAGACCCTTAAACACAAACACGACCCCTATATAATGCAAATGGCGCCACGAAGGCGCGCTCCCCTTTGCTCCAATATCCCGCCGCTATCGGAAACGGTCAAGCTTGTCGCGCAAAATCGGCACGTTTCATCGCAGATCCATAAAGCTGTCGGTAGCGGGCGAACATTGTTTCTTCATCATATTGCGAGCAAGCAATAAAGCGGTTTGCTTCGCCAACGGTCGCCCGCAATCCGGCATCTGCGGCAAGCGCACGGATGGCCGAAGCCAGCCCCTTTTCATCCTCACGGGGCACGATGAATGGCCGATTTTCCTTGGCTACAATATGCCTGATGTCGCCGACATCGGTGGCCACGGCGGGGATGGCGCTTGTCATCGCTTCGACCAGTGAAATCGGATATTGCTCGCTATCGGACGACAGCGCAAAAATATCGAATAGCCTTATATAGCGTGCGGGATCGCGCAAAAATCCAGGCATCATGACACGAT
>JACVCM010000163.1 GCA_016742125.1 Sphingomonadaceae bacterium
GACATGTTCGGTGGCAATGCTTTCAGGATGGAACTGCACCCCGTGGATCGGCAGTGTTGTGTGCCGAAATCCCATCACATGGCCGTCGTCGCTTGTCGCATTGACGACCAGGGTCTCGGGAATATTCTCGACAATAAGGCTGTGGTATCGGGTTGCGATGAATGGGGAGGGCAGGCCGACGAAAAGCCCGCTACCGTCATGCGTCACCGGAGAGGTCTTGCCATGCATCAACCCGCCGCGTGCTACATTGCCCCCGAAATGCTGGCCGATGGCTTGGTGCCCGAGGCACACGCCAAGCAGTGGTCTGCCCGCTTCGGTGCAGGCAGCGACCAGATCGAGGCTAACCCCCGCTTCATTTGGCGTCTTCGGCCCCGGCGAAATCAGGAACGCCTCCGCGCCCGAAGACAGCGCCTGTCCCGCCGACATATCGTCGTTGCGAACAACCTCGACCTCCGCGCCCAGCTCCATCAGGTAATGGACGAGGTTCCAGGTAAAACTATCATAATTGTCGATGACCAGGATCATTGACCGTATCCTGCCTCTCCCGCGACGTTGATAGCCTCGCGCGCAGCCGCAATCAGTGCGCCAGCCTTTGCTTCACACTCGCGCTGTTCGTAATCCGGGTCGCTGTCGGCGACGATGCCGGCGCCTGCCTGAACATGAAGCAGGCCGTCCTTGACTATACCCGTACGCAACACGATGCAGCTGTCCATATCGCCATTGGGGCTGAAATAGCCAACGCCGCCTGCGTAAGCGCCACGTGTTTCTGGTTCGAGTTCGGCGATGATCTCGCAGGCGCGAACCTTTGGCGCTCCGCTGACGGTGCCTGCGGGAAAGCCCGCAAAGAGCGCGTCAATGGCGTCCTTGTCGGGCGCCAGTTCACCGACGACATTGGAGACGATATGCATCACGTGGCTGTAAAATTCGACCATATAGCTGTCGGTGACCGTAACGCTGCCGCCTTTCGTCACGCGACCGACATCGTTGCGGCCAAGGTCGAGGAGCATCAGATGTTCTGCGCGCTCCTTGGGGTCGGCGAGAAGCGAGGCCCTGTTCTCGGCATCTTCGATGGCATTCTTTCCGCGCGGGCGCGTACCGGCAATTGGGCGAATAGTGACTTCGCCGCCGCGGGCGCGGACGAGGATTTCGGGACTTGATCCCACTATGGCGAAATCGGGCAAATCGAGGAGATAGAGAAACGGGGATGGATTGATCCGTCGAAGGGCCCGATAAAGATCGATAGGTGGCAGGGCGAACGGCGCGGTGAAACGCTGCGCGAGTACGACCTGGAAGATATCACCGGCGGCTATATAGTCCTTGGCCTTCAGCACCATCTCACGATAACGGTCCGATGACACAACTGGGCTGAGCTGAATTGCGTCTGCGCTGGCATGCCAGTTCGCGACAGCTTTATCCACAGACTTGTCCAAGAGTCGTTCGGCCTCGTCAAGCCGCTCGTTAGCAAGGTCGATGCCGCGCTCCGGATCGGCTTCGCTCCAGATCGGCGAAACAAGGAACATCTCATCCTTGAGCCGGTCGAACACCAGGATGACCGTGGGGCGAACAAACAACATGTCAGGTAGTTCGAGAGACGACTTCGGCGCGCGAGGCAGTTTCTCTACCATGCCGATTGTTTCGTAGCCAAAATAACCCACCAGGCAGGCAAGCGCGGGTGGAAGTTCATCGGGCACATCCATCCGGCATGATACCGCCAAAGCGCGTAAAGCTTCCAAAGCTGGCAGTGGCTCAGCCTGAAACGCTTGCCGATCAGCCAGCCACTGACGGTTTACCTCCGCCTTGTCGCCGACAGCACGAAACATCAGATCGGGCGCAATACCGATCAGGCTATGCCGTCCCCGCGTTTCTCCGCCCTCGACCGATTCAAGGATGAAATCGCCGCGTCCCGGCACGAACAGCTTCAGCGCAGCCGATACCGGGGTTTCGGTATCGGCAATCCGTTTACGCCATATCAGCCTGGGTTTAGTTGCCGTCACGATTTGTCAGGCGGGTACGCAATTCCGCTATACCGTCTTCATTCTTTTCCACACCGACCGTCTTGGCTGCGGCAGCGATCAATTGCGCGCCATACTCCGTTTGCAGAAGGCCGGACAGTTCCTGCTTTCTCGCCGCGAGCATTTCAGCGTTCCCGCTGGCATCGCCCTTCACAACCTCGGTCAGATAAACCACATACCAGCCACGGTTCTTTCCAC
>JACVCM010000067.1 GCA_016742125.1 Sphingomonadaceae bacterium
TACACCCCCCATTCAAGGGGGGAAGCCTTATGTGGAAAATTTACCCCGGGTCACACAGCCTTTGGCGTCACCTGTTTTGCGGGGCGCCGCACGGCCGGCACAAAAGAAAAAAGACCCTGGGGCCCCCAAAAAAATGGCGGGGGCCGCCCCCCCAGCGGGGGATCCTCCCGCGCCGGCTATTATTCCAAAAGCAGTTGCTGCCGCCGCACCCGGCGAGGCCCCGCCCGCCGATGACGCTGCAGCAAAGACCAAGGAAGGCACCGAGCATACTGGCGGCGTCAAGGTCAGCCCCGGCAATTAAATTACGCGAAGGGCGTCAGTATACCTCGCCCTTCGTCGTTTCCCTGATCCAGTTCAGGAACGCGCCGATCCGGGTGTAAAAGCTCGGATCGTCGTCTTTAGCGCATTTCGGACCGCCGCCGCTGACCACAGCAACCAATTGCCGGGTCACCTTGTCGACGACCGGACCGCCGCTGTCGCCGCTGCAGGTTTTTGCGTCGACCTTGGGCGGCGCCTTGGCACAGATGAAGCTTTGGCTGATCGACCAGCCGAGACGTCTGCCATGCGGCGTGCAGGCATTGCGGTCCATGACATCGAGACCCACGGTCAATAGCACCTGACTTGCGCCAAGGCCATTGTCGCTCTGGCGGCCCCATCCATAGACATCGACATCGCGCCCGGCCGGTAAATCGCCACCTTTGAAAAGCGGTATCGGACTAACCTGGATCGGCGGCGGTTCGATGTCCGTATCGCTGCTAATCCGGATCAGCGCGAGATCGCCGCCTTTACGTGGCTTATAGGCGGAATAGCGAAACACCTGGTCGATGCGATATGTCCATCCCGCGCCGCCATTGAGGTTTTTCTGACCGAGCCGAACCTTGTACCCCGCCTGTCGCATGCTGTCGTCGATACAGTGCGCGGCGGTAATGACCCACCTCTTCGCCACCAACGCGCCGCCACAATAATGTTGCAATGCCCATAGAGGCACCTTTGCCTCCAGCATGGGTTTGAATTCCTTCGCTACCTTGGGGTAAAAAATCTGCGCCTGCCAGGGCGCGCCGAATGCACCCACCCGGGATCCCCCCGTCGCGCGGACCACCGGCAGGTATCGCGGCCTGGACACCACCAGCATCCCGGGTGGCGGCTTTACCCCCGCTTCGTCGACATATTCCAGCGAGTCCAGATAGGCCTGATAATCCAGCGGCACTTCGTATTCTTCGATTGGATCGCTGGATTCACGGCAATCGTCGGGCACCAGACCCTCATCTGCCACCGCATCGGTCGGCTGCTCTTCGCACTGATGGACTGTGCCGTAACCCTGTGGCCGCCTGACCTTGCGCACCGCTTTTTTAGCTGTCAGTTCGGGCCAGGGGTTATTCCCGTCACCCTCGACATACAGTTCTTCGGAGTCGGTTTCGGAAACAGCAGTGCCCGTCTGCGCTAAGTCTTGCGCCTGCGCTGGAACAGCCACCAGGATCAGTCCGGCACTTAGCAGCGCAATCTTGAAAAGCGTTCCGAACATGCCCCACTCCCTGTCTTGTCAGGCAATATGGCAAATAGGCGCGCTTGGCGTAGCGATGTCAAGAAATCGTGCAGATCAGACCGGTACCGAAATATGCTTGCCGCCAAACACGTCCTGCCAATGCTCGATTTCGGCCACCACGATTTCATCGACAGCGCGGGCAATGCCGGCCACTCGCCCATAATCGAGTTCGGCGTCGGGCGCGGCGAGAAGCGCGGCGATACGCTGCTCCACCCCGCCGAGGCGGTGGGCCGTTGACTCTGAAATCGCCGCAAAGCGCCCGAAATCCGCAAAATAATGAATGCCCGCCAGTGCTCCACCGAGTGTCGGTAAAGCGACGCCGAGAAAGGTGAAGAGCTTCGACGCGTGGCGAATGTCTTCCACTGGTATTAGTCCTATCCAGCCTGCCACCTCGCCGAGCAGATATGCAGCAACCACCAGCATGGCGAGAAGGAACAATTTTTCGGACACTTTTTCCAGATTATCATGAATGCGCTCCAGCCGCTTCGCTTTGGCGGCATGATAAGCACGTTGCGCCGAAACATGGCGCCCGATCCATTGGTCGAGCGCCGTGCGCAATGTCTGTTGGCAGATGGTCGCATCCGGTAGTCCAATTTCACGTAATATCGAGCGCACATAATGCTCGGGCCAACCGGCATCGTTGCTGTGCGGCCATGAACCTGCTGGACGCGCCACTCCGAGAAGCAGCATGAAGGGTGCGTGCCGCAGATATTCGGCGACACGTCGGGTCTGGAACCAGCGCCCGTGCCAGTCGCGTCTGCGGCCGACGACGATGATCGAAAGAATCAATACCAGCAGGGCAAATTCGAACAGCGCGAATGGCCATTTCGCCCCGGCATCGAAAAACGGCAGATAGGCAATCCCGCCAATGACCGCAAAGGCGGCCAACAGCAGATTGGCTACCATCCCGCCGCGATAGGCATCGGACAAATAGGTGGCTACCGCATCAGCCCTTGCAAAGCGGCGGATGATATCCTTCTCCGTTTTCTCCAAAAAACTCTCGTCGCTTTGCGGCAATGCTGAAGCAGACCGGAGCAGTTCCGCGGCTTCGATTGCTACGACATCGTCCTCACGCGCATAATGCTGCGTAAGCGAGCCAAAGAATCTGCCAACTTCTCCTGCAAATAGCACCTCGATGCGTCTGTAAATATGAAACCGTCTGCGACTCCGGGTCGGAGGCGGACCGTTGTCGAGCAGATCGCGGCCGATTTCGGTCGAACGCGATACCGGGACTATTGCGCTACACATGGCAACTACTTCCGCCAAATTGGCGACGTTTGCATTCCGGCGGTTGGCAAGCGATTCCGGATTGTCCAGAATGCGCCAATGACCGGGGTTTCCGGCATCCAGCCACAGAACCGGAATTCCGATCTCGAGCGCACGCGCGATCGTATGTCGCGTACCACCGACCGGGCCGGGACTTTGTCCGTCCCAAACGGCAATCAGCATGTCTATTTGCTCGACCATGACCTGCCCTGCGAGTGCGGCGCGTTCCGATGCTGCAACCGAAAAAGCACTGCTGGCTTCAGAGTCCAGCGGATTGCGAACAGTCTCCAGCAACAGGCTTTCGATCAGACTGTCGCGTTCGGCCAGCTCAAAACAGGTGACGCGTAAGGTGGCGTCGGCAATTCGTGCAGCTGCAACCCCGATAGCGGCGCTGCACTGACCCTCGCCATAGAGCAGGGCGCGCGCATCTTCGACCGATCGGGCCTGCGCGTTAATGGCGACATTCAGTCGCTTGCCGAAAGGCAGCGGCGCCGATACCTGCCATCCAAGAGCCAACGCCATCTCGACAGCCTGCAAATCCGCGCCGAGAGACAACAAGGCATGCAATCTCGGCTTTGCATCGGCTGGCGTATCGCGATCGACTGCGTCGAAAATGCAGCGCAGTTGTGCTTCAATTTCGACCGCGTTCCCGCGGTAGACTGGATTGGAATCGCGATGGCCGGTGATGCCCAAGCTCAATCGCATTCGTTGCCCCTCTGCCGTCTTTGCACCCGATGTCTATCACATAGGATGGTGACGAACGCAACGGGATGCCGGAACGGCAAATGGCAAGATCGAATATGGTCGCCTATCGCACTTATCGTTGTGCCATCACGCTCTGCGACTGTCGGAAGCCAAGATATCCGGATGGCTCGACCTCAAAACGCCGGCGATCAGCGCAAGAACGCACATGCTTCCAACTCGGACACAACTTCCGCATATTTGGCCTGTAAATCGTAAAGGTTGGATTCGTGCGGAGCGGGGTGACGGTCGGCGCATGCGTCCCGCACTACAAAAGGCGCAAATCCGTTCTGTAGCGCGTCCAGCGCAGTCGCACGGACGCAACCCGACGTCGACATTCCTGTAATAAGCAACGTGTCGATATTTTTCGCATGGAGTGTTGAGGCGAGCGATGTCCCAAAAAAAGCCGAGGGATATTGTTTCGAAATAACCAGTTCATTTTCTTTCGGCATCAGGGTTGGTGGGAAGTCGCCCAACGCCGACCCTTTGACAAACACATTTAGCGCAGGGACTTTTTTGTAGAACAAACCGCCGTCAGCCCCACCGGGCTGGTAGACGACATTGGTGAAAACTACGGGTATCCCGGCGCTCCGGGCCGCCGCCAACAGGCGTTCATTACTTGCCAGCGCGTCTTCCGCCGCCGCATATAAGGGCGACGATTTTTCAAGATATGCCATGACGAAGTCAACGATCAACAATGCGGGACGCTCGCCAAATGGTAGATGGCCATCAAACACCCCCGTATAACTGGCGGTCAAGTCAGCTTCAGCGGATGGCATCAGATTACGCCTGATGCTTGTAATTCAGCCATTTCTTCGGCTCCCAATCCGAGCAGTCCAGAATAAATCTCCTGATTATGCTGCCCAACGACAGAAGGCGCTGGCGAGCGAACGCCACTGGGGGTCGCGGACAGTTTCGGAAAGGCACCTTGCATTTTGAGCTTACCAAAGCGTTCGGTTTGAACCTCGATGATTGCTTCGCGCGCCTTGAAATGTGGATCGGCGAGCATCTCGGGCGCACGGTAGACGCGACCTGCGGGAATGGAATATTCGGTCATCAGGGCATCGACCTCATCGACCGTCAGTGTTTTGGTCCACGCGTTTATAATCCCGTCCAGTTCAAGCTGGTTATGTCCGCGCGCAATATGCGTTGCATAGCGTTCATCCGAACCGAGTTCGGGCCTGCCCATCGCTTCTGCAAGCCTTTGCCACAGCGAATCCTTGTTCGCACCGATCATATATTCGCCATCCTTGCAGATGTATACGTTGGAGGGTGCGATGCCTGGAAGGATGGATCCGGAACGTTCGCGGATAAAGCCACCATGATCATATTCGGGGACCAACCCTTCCATCACCTGAAGCACGCTTTCATATAACGCCGCATCGATGATCTGGCCTTCACCCGTTTGGTTGCGATGGTGAAGTGCGGCCAGCACACCCATGCAGCCATAGGTTGCGGTCAACGTATCGCCGATCGATATTCCCATCCGGCTGGGCGGACGATCGGGTTCGCCGACAATATATCGCCAGCCGCCCATAGCCTCTCCAATGCCACCGAAACCGGCGCGGTTCGAATAGGGACCGGTCTGGCCATAGCCAGACATGCGGGCGATGATCAGGCCGGGATGTTCGGCAAGCAAGCTATCCGGAGCGAGACCCCATTTCTCCATTGTGCCGGGCTTGAAATTCTCTACGAGAATATCGGCTGTCGCAATGAGTTTTCGGACCAGCGCCTGGCCTTCCGGAATCCGCAAATTGGCAGATACCGATTTCTTGTTGCGCGCCACGACCTCCCACTGCACTTTTTCTTTGCCCTGCCCCCAGACGCGCATCGGGTCGCCCGCACCGGGCGGTTCGACCTTGATCACTTCGGCACCCATATCTCCAAGCAATTGGCCGCAAAACGGACCTGCCAGAAGTTGGCCCATTTCTATGACCCGCAATCCCTTCAAGGCGCTCACTCGGCTGCCTCCAGCATTGGCCAAACGGGCTGGACAGGCGCTTTCAGGCCGGTTTCCATCTCACAATTGGCGCGCAATGCCTCGATGCCGGGACCGTAGTTGAAAAGCGGCAACGCCCCGCGCTCGCTGCGCAGTTTGGCGCGTAATGCCTCGGTGGCTGCGGCGTCGACCAGGCCCTGCTGGCTAGCCACGACACCATAGGCTTTCGCGCCTTCGGCCGTGACGAGGCCCTGGACGATTTCCTTGCCGACAAGCGCAGGGTCGCGGCCCAGCGGATCGCCCCAGCCTCCGCCGCCCCAAGTGATGAAGTGCAGTTGATCGCCTTCGTCGACCAGCACTTCCTCAACCTTGTTGCCGATGATCTGCGAAGTGCCATCGGCCTTTTCGAGTATCTTACGCGCGCGCTTGCCGGGTTCGCCCCCATTGACACCCCAAGGCGGAACGAACCAGCGGTCGTCATGGATCGAGATGGTGCCGCTGGCGAGAAAACGATAAGTCATGTGGATACCGTTGCCACCGCGATGCAGGCCTGCGCCGCCGCTATCGGGTTCGGTCTCATATCGCTCGATAAGTAGCGGAAAATAACGCTCCAGAAATTCGTTGGGAACATTGGTAAACCCCGGCCAGAGGGAATGGCCATCCGGCCCGTCTCCCATGGGTCGGCCGGGGATGCCGCCGAAACCGATCTGGAATAGCTGAAACCATTCGCCCTTTTTATCGTGTCCCGAATAGAATAGATGGGGGCTGGAGGAAAAACCGGCAGCATTCAGGAATTCGGGAGTTTTCTGGCCCAACAGACCGCCCAATATATCGAAAATGCGGCCAAGCGCATGGGTGCGACCCGAAAGCGCTGCCGGAAATCTCGGTTTGAGGAGCGACCCGTCCGGGATTCGCACATCGATCAGCTCGTAAAATCCGTCGTTGAACAGGATCTGCGGGTCGAAGACCATGATCATGTAGATGCCGAAGAACATCTTGAACATGTTTTCGTTGAGATAGAAATTGATCGAGGCTTGGCTCTGTGGGTCGGTTCCGGCGAAATCGAGCACGACCTTCTCGCCCTCACGCCACATCGTGCATTTGATCTTGTACGGGCCAGCGCCCATGCCATCGTCGCAGATATAATCCTCGAAACTGACCGGTTCCTCGCCGATCGCCATGGCAATAAGCGATTTCATCGCACGGTGATTACGGGCTAGCAGTTCCTGCGTCGCCGATACATACACATCGTCACCGAACCGCGCCGCCATTTCGATCACCCGTCGCGCGGCAACCCGGCAGGAGGCGATCAACGCATTGAGGTCCGCCTGGCACCAGTCGGGCTTGCGCGTCTGATGCATGACCAGCTTCATCAGGTCGTCATTATACTCACCCTTTTTCCAGATCTTGACCGGCGGAATACGCACGCCTTCCTCAAAGATCGAATGGGCATTGATCGGCATTGAGCCAACCACCTTGCCGCCGATATCCGACTGGTGGCCGAACATAGAGGTGTAGGCAATCAGCCGCCCGTCCTTGAACACCGGGAGCAGCACCAGCCAGTCGTTCGAATGGCTGACTGCCCCTGCGCAGGAATAGGGGTCGGACAGGAAGATCATGTCACCGTCTTCAAGCGTGCCCTCATAATTGTCGAGGAAACCGCCAATGAAACTGCCGAACTGCCCAACGATCATCTTCCCGGTGTGATCGGCGATCAGAGGAAAGGCATCGCCCTGTTCGCGGATGCCAGGCGACATTGCCGTACGGACCAGCGTCGCATCCATTTCAATGCGTGCATTGCGCAGCGCGTTTTCAATGATATCGAGCGTGACGGGGTCGATCGCGACCTTGTTGAACGGCGCATCGTTGGTTTCAATAATAATGGCGGGCATTGTATCGCCTCCTCAAGCCAGATTGATCAGGATGTTGCCGACCTTGTCGACGATCGCAACGCATCCGGTTTCGATGAGCGTGGTAGAATCCATCTCGACCACGATGGCCGGACCCGGGATGATATCGCCTTGGCGCAATTTCGACCGGTCGTAGATCACCGCTGCCTGCTCCTTACCGTCCATCCACAATGTGTGGTCGCGCATCTTGGCGGCGGCGGGATTACCGTCGCCCTTGGGCAGTTCGGCAGCAGGCAAGTCTAGCGCCTGCCCCAAAGCCACCGCGCGCAGGTTCACGATTTCGTGCGGCGTATCCATGTTGAAGGTGAAAAGCCGAAGATGCTCCTCATTAAAGCGCTGCAAAATGCCGTCTATACCATCGCGCTCCAACACGTCCGGCGTAATGGTGAGCGGTACTTCGAACGCCTGCCCGGCATAGCGAACATCAATTTCAAATTCGCTGCTGATATCCGCATCAGGGATGCCATCGGAACGAAGCTCGGCGCGTGTCTGATTGGCCATTTCGTTGAGGATGGCTATCAGTTCCTGCGCGTCGGTCGTCGTGGCCAACCTCGAGAAAGAACGTGCGGTTTCGGTGCGCATCCGCGTGGTCGCATCACCCAGGGCACAGAGCACGCCAGGTGACACAGGCGAGACCGCCGGCCAGCTTCCCATCAGCCGCGCGACAGCGTTGACATGCAAAGGCCCGGCACCGCCAAAGCCCATCAGCGCAAAGTGGCGCGGGTCATAGCCCTGCTGGACCGAAATCATCCGCAACGCGCCGAACATATTCTCGTTCACGATGTCGATGATCCCGCGCGCCGCTGACATCAGGTCGATACCAAGCGCATCAGCGATGGTCTGCACCGCCTTTTTCGCGCCATCGCGGTCAAGCTGGAAACTGCCGCCGAGCAGGTTTTCGGGCAGATAGCCGAGTACCACATTGGCGTCCGTAACCGTCGGCAGTTCTCCCCCCTTGCCATAAGCAACCGGTCCGGGCACGGCACCAGCCGATTGCGGACCTACACGCAAAGCCTTTGTCAACTCTGGCACATAGGCAATAGAGCCGCCGCCTGCACCGACCGTCTTCACGTCAAGCGAAGATGCACGCACTGCCAGATGTCCGACTTCGGTGGTGCGCACACGGCGCGGTTCCAGATTTTCGATCAATGCAACATCGGTTGAGGTACCGCCGACATCGAGCGTGAGAATATTCTTTATTCCCGCATTCCTGCCCACCCAGAGAGCTCCGGTAACCCCTCCCGCAGGCCCGGACATCAATATGTTGACGGGATGCTCCTCCGCCTTTTGTGCAGACATTAACCCGCCATCGGATCTGAGCAGCGAAAGCTTTCCGGCAAAGCCCGAATCCGCCAGCTGGTTGCGCAGGTTGGAGACATATTTGCTCACCACCGGGCGCACTGCGGCATTGGCTACGGTTGTCAGCGTCCGCTCATATTCCTGCATTTCGGGCAGCACTTCGTGGCTGAGCGAAACAGGCACATCCTGCATGATTTCGCGCGCCAGTTCGCCAACGCGCTTTTCATGCGCCCCATTGGTATAGGCGTTCATGAAGCTGACTGTAATGGCTTCGACGCCCTGGTCCTTAAGCTGCATGAGCGCTGCGCGCGCAGAAGTTTCGTTGAGAGGGCGGACTTCCTGACCCTGCGCGTTCATCCGTCCACCAACCGTCACGGTATCTTCCAGGGCCGCCAGCGGGGTCGGCTTTGGCCAGATAATCCAGGCGGCCAGGCCACCGGGAACATAAGATCGGGCAATCTGCATGATGTCGCGATAGCCTTCGGTTACGATCAGCCCAACGCGTGCGCCCTTGCCTTCGAGCACCGCATTGGTGGCAACGGTAGTGCCATGGAGGAAATATTCGATTTCAGCGGGCTTCACGCCCGCACCGGCGCAAACCGAAGTGACGCCGTTCAATATCCCTTCGCTGCTGTCATGCGGCGTCGACGGTGTCTTGTGGCGCCAGAATGCGCCGGTGTCAGCATTGAACAGCAACAGGTCGGTAAATGTCCCGCCGACGTCCACGCCCAAACGATACCCCATCATAATCTCCTCAAGCTGCTTTGGGGAAAGGCGGCGCTTGCGCGACCATTCCCGGCAGTTTTCTTTCCATGACAGATGACAGCCAAATGCTGGCCTCAATCAATTTTTCCAAGTCCATGCCGGTGCCGACGCCTGCACGCTCCAGCATGTAAACCACGTCTTCGCTCGGCACGTTTCCGGCGGCACCCGGCGCGAAGGGGCAACCGCCCAACCCGCCGAGCGATGCATCGACAACCGTCGCGCCCGCATTAACCGCAGCCCACACATTGGCGAGCCCCGTATTGCGAGTGTTGTGAAAATGGACGCGCACCGGAAACGGCTGAACCGCTCGGCGCACGCGCTCAACGAGCCGAGCGACATGCGCCGGGTTGGCAACGCCAATCGTGTCGGCAAGGGCAATTTCAACAGGCTCCGCGTCGGCTATGGCGACCGCCATTTCGACCACCCGGTCTTCGGCCACCTCACCTTCGAAAGGGCACCCGAAGGATGCAGCGATGGTACATTGGCCTGTGCGCCCTTCGGCACGCGCCATTTCGATGACGGCCTTCGCGGCTTCGACCGATTCGTTGCTTGTTTGCCCCTGGTTCGCCATCGCGAAACTGTCGGTTGAAACCGCGACCGCGCCCAATTGGTCGATTCGCCCGGTCGAAATGGCCCGCTCCGCGCCGCGCTGGTTCATCACCAGCCCGATATAGGTGACACCATCGTCCAAAGGCAAACCGGCGCACACTTCTTCGGCATCCGCCATTTGCGGTACGCGCTTCGGGTTTACGAAACTGGTCACTTCGATGCGGCGCGCTCCGGCATCGATAGCGCGGCGAATCAAGGCCAGCTTGTCCGCCGTTGAGATCAGGAGTTTTTCGTTCTGAAGCCCGTCGCGCGGCCCGACTTCAACAAATTCTACGCTGTGAGGGTTGTGCATGATGAAGGCCTGATGCCATAATTGTATACAAATTCAAACAGGATTATGCCGCCTCGCCTGCCTTTCCCATTTCGGTGCCACGGGCATGCGCGTCGGCATAGGCGTGGAAAGCACGGCGAATATGGGCAGTCATCACCGCTGCTGCCCATTCGCCATCCCGATTGTTGAAAGCCATCACCAGTTCCTCATGCTCGTGATGCGACCGGCGCAGATTCTCTAGATCATATTGCAATGCTGTCCGCATCACCACCGGTTGCTCGGTCACCTGCGCGAGCATACCCGACAACCGCGCGGAGCCTGATGCCTCCATGATGAGCGAATGGAAATGGCGGTTATGGTCCAGAAACTTTGGAATCTCGGGCGTTGCCGCGCTGATTGCTTGCTTGATTGCCTCATTATGGCTGCGCAGCCTTGCCAGCTGGTCCCACGAAATCCGGGTCGCAGCCCGTTTCGCAGCATAGGCTTCAAGCATTGCGCGCAACTGGAAGGCCTCCTCCAGATCGTCCAGCGACCAGTCCGCAACGAAGCTGCGCTGCGATTCGTTGCGCCGGATGAAAAGCTCCGCTTCCAGACGGCGCAGCGCATCGCGGACGGGGGTGCGCGAGACCCCGCACAGCTCGGCAAGCGCTTCTTCACGGATCTGCAGACCCGGCTGCAATTCCCCCGATAGAATCATGCTGCGGATGTGACTGTAAGCGCGATCCGATGCCCTGGACATTGGCACAATGCTCCTCTTGACTAATGCTATTTGTATACAATAAGCTGAGTGCAAAGCAATAATAGCTACATCAGGGAGTTTGGTAACATGCGGTTCACTAAAAGTGCGCTCCTCGCGTCGATTGCAGCCAGCACATTGACCCCCGGCATCTCATTTGCCCAAGAGGCAGATGACGGAGCCGAGGCCGACGAGATTATCGTTACAGCGCGTCGCCAGAATGAACGGCTGGTCGATGTTCCAGCCTCTGTCTCGGTGATCGACGCAGACTCGCTTAGCAAGACGGGTGCCGATAATGCGCAGGGCTTCGCGCAACTTACGCCGGGCGTTACCATTGTTACCGGCACCGCTGAGGCGGGCGATACCCAGATCAATATCCGCGGCATCAACGGCGCGCGCGATGCAGAGAGCTCCGTCGCCCTAGTGGTTGACGGCATCCTGAAGACCAACACCGCGCAATTGAACCAGACGCAGGGAACGCTGCGCCAGATCGAAATATTGAAGGGCCCGCAGGGCGCTATCTATGGCCGCAACGCTGCTGCGGGCGCTATTGTCATTTCGACTGTAAAGCCGGGAGAGACACTCGAAGGTGCGGTCAAATTCAGCTACGCCAACGAACAGACCATCGAAGGCACTGCCTATATCGCGGCACCGCTCGGCGATAACGCAGGTTTTGTCCTGTCGGGCAATTACCGCACTACAGACGGTTTTTACCGCAACCTTTTCCTGGATCGCAAAGTGGTCGATGACCAGGAAGTTTACTCGATCGACGGCCGCTTCATCGCGCAGCTGGGAGACGACACCAACCTCGACCTCAAGGCGCGTTATGCTAAGCTTTCGGGCGCATCGATCAATTTCAACTCGGTCTTCCATATCGAAGCCTTTGGCGGGAAGTTCTTCGAGGACGTGGACGATCATGAGCTTCGTTATTACGGCAATATCCGGCCGACCAACGATCAACGCTCGATCGATTTTTCCGCAAAGCTGGAGCATGATTTCGGTTCGACCCGGCTGACCGCATGGGCGCTCTATTCGGATGTTGACCAAAGCCTGACTGCTGACGGTACGTCGGCAGACTTCGCCCGCTATATTTCACCCGCGCTGGGCGCTCCAGCCAATTCGACCAATCTTGCAGTCCAGAACCAGTGTTTCGCAACGACGGCCGCATTAACCGGATTTCCGGTCAACCCGCCTGGCTTCATCGGCCAGATTCCTGTGCCATTCATCTTCGCTCCTGCAACCGGATCGACTTTTGGCGCTTACAGCCCCACGACCTGCGACGGCACTCAGCTCCAGATCCGCAACCAGAAAGACATCAGCGGCGAAATCCGTCTGGCGTCTACTGGCGATGGCCCACTTGACTGGCAACTGGGCGTTTACGGGTTGCACATTGACCGCTCGGTCGGCGTCAGCCTCGGTGCAGATTTGGGGCAGGGCGTCAGCCGCGAGCTTTACAATGCGCCAGGCAGCAGCAACCCGACGTCGCAGCTATTCTATGACAAGTTCAAGACCGACGTTTACGCGGCGTTCGGTTCGGTCGACTATCAGCTTTCCGACCAGTTCAAGGCAGGCCTCGCATTGCGTTACGATGTAGAAGACCGCAGCACCTCCAACCTGGTTCCCAATGTGCCCGATCCCATTACCGGGGCCAAAATCAACCCCGGGTTGCCCGCCACGGGCAGCATTGCCGACAAATCCGCCAGCTTCAAGCAGTTGCAGCCCAAGATCACATTGAGCTTCACGCCTAACAGCATGACCAACATCTATGCCAATTGGGGCATTGGTTTCAAATCGGGCGGTTTCAACAATACGGGATCATCGGCGTTGGTGAACGCCAATTTCAACATACCGGCCATTGGCGCTGGCGTGACGATAAACGATCAGTTCCGCAAAGAACGTTCAAGCGCATTTGAGGCGGGTATCAAGGGCTCGCTGTTCGACAATCGGGTTACCTTCGATCTTGCGGGCTATTATACCCGAATCACCGACATGCAGTTTTTCGAATTCTTCGTAGGCTCGTTCGGTCTTTTGCGCGTGGTGTCGAATATCGACAAGGTCGATGTAAAAGGCGTTGAACTGAACACCACAGCCAGAATCGTCGATGGCTGGAAGATTTTCGGTTCGGTCAACGTCACCGACAGCGAGATCAAGAAAAACGCGTCGCGGCCCTATACCGTCGGCAACAAGTCTCCCTATACTGCCGACTATACCATCAATCTCGGCACGCAAATTGATGCACCTTTGAACGACAGCCTGGATCTGGTCATGCGCGCCGACTATCGCATCACCGGTCCGACCTGGTTCCACACGGTGCAGGACCAAACCCGCGCGACTATATTCAGTCAGCTGTTGCCGATATCGGCGCTCGCGCTTCCCGGTTTTGTTGGCAATGCAAATTACAGCGTAGCCAAGCGGAACGCCTTTGGCGTACTCAACTTGCGCTTTGGCCTCGAAGGTGAAAACTGGAACCTGACTGCTTTTGCAGACAACATGCTCGACCGCAAATATATCAGTGAAGCGATACCAGCGATCGAATTTGGTGGGTCGTTCATCTCACCGGGCGCGCGCCGCCTGATCGGGGTTGAGGCCGGCTATAAGTTCTGATGAAAGGATCCGGTTGCGACCTCAATTGAGCTGAGCGAGAGCGGTCGTCAATTCCGTTGGCGCAACCAGGGCGATCGAATCTGCGAAGTTTCCCGCCGCGATGAAGGCGGAATGGCGGGAAACCGGGCGTCAGCAGTCCAGCTGACCATAATCGATGATATCGCGGGCTTTCTGGGCGGCGTAACCCGGCCAATCCAGAACAAGTTCCATTTCGCCGTCATTATGGCCAAGGTAGCTGCCGAACAGGCGGATCCGGCGACCGGATTCATCATGCCCCATCAACCGGAAGAGAATGGCAGTCACGCGATTCTCGGCAACTGCGTGTTCGAAAAAGAATGTGGCGTCGGGCAAATCGGAAATGAAGTTTATGATATCTTTGGGCGTTTCGGCCGAAAATGCACGTCCATTCCATGCATTATGCAGCCGGTTGGCAAGCGGAACAGCGGCATCCGGGAAGCCCGGCGGCAATAGCGCTTCCGCATCTGCGGCATATTGTCCCCGGCCCGCGCGCAATTCCCCCAGCGGGGGGTGGATTGCAGCCGCTTTTACCGGACGGTTCCTGTTGGTGATTTCCACTTCGCGCAGGATGCGGCCATCCTCGCGCCAAACCCAGCGGTGAAGTTGCCAGTCTTTGTCACTGCTTTGGACAGCGACCATATCGCCCAGGTCGGCAGTGACGATGGCAGACAGGTGGGCAGTTTCCACCCATTTGGCCAAGATGGCATCGCGGCCCTTGATTATACCCTGGCTGTCTTCGCGCATGGCGCGGTGGAAGTGGCTATCGGCGAGGCGCTGATATTCTCCGCGCCACAAGGCATTCTCCAGATCACCCAGCGCACTCACAACCCGCCCTCCATCTGGCGCATCAGGGCGACCTCATCAAACACCGTGACGTCTTCAGCAATCTTCCCCGCGACCACGCGCCAATGGGTGACGGCCAGGATGTAGATGCGTTCCCCGCTGGCAGGGCCGTAAAGGGCGCCGCCATCATGTGTTCCGGTTAACGACCAGCGGATGGCGATATCATGTGCGCCATCGGCCGCGGGGACGGCAGCGACATGATCGATAGTCATGCGGGCATCGCCAAAGCTGCCGATGATTGCTGTGTACCAGCCGGTAATCTCTCCCCAGCCAAACAGACGGCGACCGCCGGGGCCGGACCATCGGGCAGTGGGCGAGTAAGCTTCGCGAACGCGGCCAAAGCGGCAGTGGCCGAGGATTTGGTCGAAGACAGCGCGGGCGAAGTCGTGAGGATCGGACGAGGCATCGGGGAACGCGTCGTTGGTCCAGCCGGAGAGGGGCGTATCGAGAATAGCTTGCATATTCGCCTGCCGCCATTCGGCGCGCCCTTCCCCTTTGGCCTTATCGGCCTTTGCATAGACACGGGCGACAGCGCGGGGGTGATAGCCCAATTGCAGCGCCATATGGCTGTAATCGCGGACCAGCCATTCCTCGATGATCAGGTTTGCCTTGCACAGGCAATCGGCGATGGTGGTGAAGGTGATCCGCTTACCGGTTGCCGGGCCAAGATCCGATGTTCCCAAATTGGTCGCGGTGGAGGTGATGCGGTGCGAGGAGAGATAGGCGCCGTCACCCTCGTCCGACCAGATGACGGCCTCCCCGGTCAAGGTTCGGTCCGGAAAGGCAGAGAGGGTCCGCGCAGTTCCGGCTATCACGCCCTGCATGCCAAAGGTGGGTCCGGTCATCATGTGCACGACGATATCGCGACCATAATGCGTAGCGATCAGACCGACGTCCTTCTGCTCCCAGATGCGGTGGGTGCAGCGCAGGATATAGTCGACAATATCGCTATATTCGGGATCGAAGCCGGGGACGTGCTGGCGGGGCGGGCCTTGGGGGGCCAGTATTTCAGCGATGTCGCGCCCGCCTACATTGGGGATCCCGCTCATCGGCTGACGGAAAACACAACGCCGCCCGATGGGCTAGAGAGGCTATGCTCGAGACCTGCGGGCACTGTCATCGTGTCACCCTCCGCCAGCAAGATGCTACCGCCATCCCAATGCACTTCAATGGTCCCGTTCTGTACGAATATCACATTGGCATGCGCGAGGACGTTGGTGGGCAATGCGTCGGCCGCCGCCATTTCGAAGCGCTGAAGGTTGAAACCGTGATCCCACTGGAACCAGCCGTCGGGACCGATTATCTGACTGCGGGCCGTATTCGTGCCTGGACGCCAGACCAGCCGCTCCGCCTCCTCCTGGGTGGGGCAGCGCAGCTTCGCGATCTGTTCGGCAGTAGTGCGCGGCATCGGGTTCATGTTGGCGGGAATCGCCTGGCCTGCAGCGGTGTCGACAAGTTCCCCATTTTCGAGGAGAACAAGGCCATAATCCTTTGCCATTTCGAATACATAGGGCGCCCACAGCACACGGCCGGGATCATCGCCGCCCAACACCGCGAAAAGATAGCCGCTGTCATCGCCGATATTGGTGAAGCCCCGAAACATGCCAGTGGGCAGCGAGATTACATCACCGGGATTACAAATGACTCTGGCATCCTCACCATGTTCGCCAATATTGAAGCTCCATGTACCGGAATGGATAACGAACACCTCCGCTGTATCATGGCTGTGCTGCGAATTCACGCAACCCGGCGGTTGCCGTGCGCCGCCTATATTGAAACCGTGCGGCTCGGCAATATGAACATGCTGATCGGGATTTTCGGACACGCCAGGGCCGATGATGGTGAAATTTTCCTTCGCCTCGGATCCCGGCGAACGCGTGTCGATAAAGGCATTGTAGCAAGGCACCAGGTCAGCATAGCGAACCACCCGCGCTTCCATCGCCGCAAGCGTCCAGCCAGCCTGTAAGGGGTCGGCGCGTGACGCCATATTTGCCTGCTTCCTTTATCCGTGAAATAAGGGGTTTACGGATTTTGCATTCGAAGTCAATATGCGCTTGGAAGGGGTCATGCCAAATGCTGGACAAGCGGTCATATTGGTCAGTCATCGACGAAAACCGGCATTTGGGGCAAAGCTGCGCTGCGTTGAGCGAAAAGCTTTACGCAGCCGATGCGGCGATCCATGTTGGAAGCCCGGTAGGCAATCTGGCGGGCTCAGCAGGTCTGTTAAAGGGCCTTTGGAGCCCCTTGATCGCAGCTCTTCCTGATCTGGAGCGGCGAACCGACATATTGCTGTGTGGCGAATTCACCAACAAAGCGGGTGAGACTGGAAACTGGTTTGCCTCAACGGGCTTCTTGGTCGGGCATTTCGAAGAGCCGTTGTGGAGCATAAAGCCGACCAAGCGCCCATTGTGGATTCGTTATGGCTGGTTCGACAGGGCGGTGGGCGACAGGATCGTCGAAAGCTATGTTATTTTTGATGTCGCCCGGATGCTAATCGATGCCGGGCAATGGCCATTGGCGCCACAGCTGGGGCAAAACCAGTGGCCAGCACCGCGCACACAGGACGGTGTCCTACTCGGTCCCACAGACCCTGCGGAAAGCGAACAGAGCCTGAAACTGGTAGAAGCGATGATTGCCGGTCTGATGCGTTATGACGGACAGTCGCTGGCCAGCATGCGGATGATCGATTTCTGGCATCCGCAGTTCCATTGGTATGGCCCGGTGGGAATTGTCAGCGCCCAGGGTCATCGGGTTT
>JACVCM010000068.1 GCA_016742125.1 Sphingomonadaceae bacterium
GTATATGTGTATCGAACCACTGCTTAAGCAACCCCAGACCAGGGTGAGACAGATCGCGCTCGAGCAGGCGCCACATCCGCGGTAGGAAGCCGAGATAGCGCTCTTTGCCGTCACGCTTCCAAAGCCGGGTGAAGATGCCGATAATTTTGGTATTCCGTTGCGCACCCAGCAATGCGTAATGCATCCTGAAATCGGCGCCGGGCTTCGCGATATCGGCATAATAGTCTAGCAAAGCGGCCTCAAGCCCTGGCGACACATCGCGCCGCGCGTCCTGTAACAGCGACACGAGGTCGTAGGCCGGATGACCTACCAGCGCATCCTGAAAATCGATCAAACCCTGATCGCCATCATCCAGAAGCATGATATTTTCGGCATGATAATCGCGCAGCACGGTAACAATCTGCACGTCCAACACCGGGGCAAGCGCCTCTTTCCACGCTGTTTCGAACTTGGCCTGGTCGACCGGCAATTGCATTGCGGGCATATACCATTCGGTCAGCAACCGCACTTCGCGCAGATAAGCCGCTTCATCATATGGCGGCAGCATTGCCGGCTTTACCCCCGCCAGTCGGACGATCGTGTCGATAGCTTGCCGGTAAATCCGTTCTTCATCGCCCGGATACCGGTCGAGATGCTCGCGCATCCTTTCATCACCGAAATCTTCAATGAGGACGAGACCGCGCGAGGGGTCGGCGGCGAATATGGACGGCGCGCGAAAACCTTCCCTGGTCAGATATTGTGCGACATTGATAAATGGCCGGGGGTCTTCGTGTGGCGGCGGCGCATCCATCAAGATTGCATTTTGCCCGGAAGGCGACTGAATACGAAAATACCGGCGGAACGACGCATCGCCAATGATAGGCAATATTGTCGAATCCGGCCATCCGGCCTTCGTCAGGAAATCATCCAGTCCGTCGGGAAAATTTGTCTCAGCCAGCAATGTCATCTTTGCCCAATTTCAAGTCCACTCGCCTGCTCCCGTCCGGCTCCACCGAAATTGTTACATGATGCGAAGGCTTGGCATAGCCAGGCCCCGCACGTTCGGCCCATTCTACAAGCGTTATTCTTTCGGCGCTTTCATCGAACAATCCGAGTTCGTCAAGTTCCGCCACATCGTCGAGCCGGTATAAATCGGCATGCGCCACAGCGACCGGGAGGTCGGGTGGATCGTAGTTATGAACGATGGCATATGAAGGACTGGTCACTTCGCCGACGTATCCGAGGCTATTGATGATTGCTGCACATAAAACTGTCTTTCCGGCGCCTAACGGCCCGTCGATTGCTACCCAGTCGCCTTTTTTCAACGTGCGCGAAAGCTCGCGGCCCAAAGTGCGCATCTCGTTTTCATCGTGAATAATCATGCGCGCGGCAGGCGGATGATCACCGAGGTACCCTCCCCCGGTCGCGAATCCATTTCAAAACGTCCACCGTGCGATTCTACCAATTGTTTGGCGAGAGCCAGCCCCAGCCCCTGCAGGACGCCGCCAGACTGACCGCGGCCTTGACCTGCAACAATGGCAGATAGCTCCTCGGCTTTTATGCCATTTCCGTTGTCAGACACCACAATCTCAAGCGTGTTGCCTTTCAGTCGACCAAAAAGCAGAACTTCTCCGTCAGCACGGTGATATCGGATGGCGTTGTCGAGAATATTTCCAACGGCTTGTCCGATCCGCTTGGGATCGAGCGGAAATTTGCCCCTTGCTTCTTCCAGTTGGAGATGGAGCGAAACCCCGCGTTCTGCCGCAAATGGTGTTTTGTCATGTGCCAGATCCTGTAGGAATGCCGCAACCTCGACCGACACCGGCTCGATTGGCAGTGCTCCGGCTTCGCTCTGGCTGTAGTCGAGTACCGTATTGATCTGTTCGGACAATCGGTCAGCCGAAGTTATGATCGCATCGACATATTCCTCAGCCTTATCGTTAAGCGCCCCTGCGACCCCGGCCTTCAACAGATCGGCAAAGCCGCTTATCGACGTCAGCGGCGTCCGGAATTCATAACTCATATTGGCCAGGAACCGGGCCTTGATTGCATCGGCCTCCTGCAAGGCCGCGTTACGATCGCGAAGCGCCTGCTCCATTTTCAGGCTGTCAGACATGTCGAGCATTGTGAACAGCGCATTTCCATCCGGCAACGGTATGGTCGCAATCTGGAAAATCCGGCCGTCGGCAAAGGCGGCTTTGCTGCGTCGTTGTTCCCGGTTCGTTGTGGTCATCCTCACAAGTTCGCCCAATATCGATATCTGTGACGGCTTTTTCAGATGCTGGGCGAGCAACGGTAACAATTCGTCAAGCCGGGGATGTTTGACCAGGACCTCGTCCGACAAACCCCAGCTCTCGGCGAACAACCGGTTCCAAAGGCTGATCCTGCCGTCAGCAGCGAACACTGCGATGGCCTCGAACAGATTGTCGAATGTGGCGGTTCTCACACGCAGGAGGATATCCCGAGCGCTGGCCAGCTGCGCCTGCTCAGTCCGATCTTCAAATATCAAGATCAGTCCGCCATTGGGTACGGGTTGAGTTAACACGCGTAAATGGGTTCCGTCGGACAGCAGCCAATTTTCCTCGGAAGGGTCGGTAATGCGAAACCAGTCTTCACGCTCGGAACGCCAGGATGGAAAATCCCTGACCTCTGGCAGTCGGCCATTCTCACGCATCCGATCGAGCACCCGGGCGAATTCCGGTTTTTCCGCTAGCCACTGATCGCGAAAGGCAAAGATGCGCTGAAACGGAAGGTTGGCAAAGCTAAGCGTGCGGTCTGTACCGAATTGCGCGACGCCCGCTGACATCATGTTGAGCAGGTCGCGCTGGGCCTCCGAAAGCTCGCGCAATTCGTTGCGGGCGTCTGACAGGTCCTGCACATCGATAGCAAGACCAGCCACCCCCGAATTTCCCAGTGGAATGTCTATCACGCGCAATTGTCTGCGTTCGCCAGAGCAGGTGGCCGCAACTATACGCTCCGCTTGCTCGCCAGCTTTCAGGGCATCGGCCGCAAAACTTGCGGCATCCCGGGAATTTTCGGGTTCGATGAGTTCGATGCCGTCCTCAACCACCTGATCGCTGTCTGTGGCGCCTACCGCCTCCACATAGGCGCGGTTGACGAAGTTCAGTTTCATGTCGGGATTGCGGTGCCACATCGGTAAAGGTGCGGCTTCGATCAGCCCAGCCAATGCCGCAAATGCGGCGCGGGCTTCTTCTGATTCATGCGTGCGTTTTTCAAGTTCACGGATGTTATCCGTTGCGTCGAAAAACCATAACAGGGCTGCACCATTGGGGTAGATTATGGCATCGGCAATACTGCCCACAACAAGCAGTCGGCGGTCGGAACCTGCCACCGCCAACGGCATGACAAAGTCCTTGCCTGTCCTTTGGGTTTCGCGAACCCGGTCCTCAAGTTGCGCCAAATCGGCGCTGGCCAGACCGGCATCCTGATGCCCACCCAGGTCGGTTAACGACGTGACCGAAGCAGGCAACCCCATTAAGCGGGAAAAGCGATCGGCGGCTTCGATCCTCCCGTCGCCCTTGACGACGACTGGAAAAGCAGGTGCGGTTTCAAGCAAACGCGCAAGACGTGACGTCTGCCTTAGCGTCTTCAAAGACTGCCGCCAAAGCGACAAACCGATCCATATCGCAACTGTCGCGCCGACGAGCCACAGGGCAAGCAATATCCCTATCACCGCAATGGGAAGGCTGTCGTCCGTCACGCAGATATTTTCCGACGCAAAATCACAGCATCGCTAATGCCCAATTGGCAGCGCGGTGCAACAAAAAAGCCCGCGCCACTGGGTGGGCGGGCTTTTAATGTGCGGCAAGAAATGGCCGATCAGTAGCGATAATGATCCGGCTTGAACGGACCTTCGGGAGAAACCCCGATATAGCTCGCCTGCTTTTCGGTAAGTTTGGTCAGTTTCACACCCAGTTTTTCCAGATGGAGCATGGCGACCTTTTCGTCGAGATGCTTGGGCAAAACATAAACTTCATTGTTGTAACTGTCGCCCTTGGTCCAGAGCTCGATCTGTGCCAGCGTCTGGTTGGTGAAAGATGCGGACATCACGAAAGACGGGTGTCCTGTCGCGCAGCCCAGGTTTACCAAACGGCCCTTGGCAAGCACGATGATCTGCTTGCCATCGGGAAACTCCACCAGATCGGTACCCGGCTTCACTTCGGTCCATTTATAGTTGCTCAGCGCTGCAATCTGGATTTCGCTGTCGAAATGGCCGATGTTGCAGACAATGCTCATCGGCTTCATGTTTTTCATGTGCTCGGCCGTAATAACGTCGGCATTACCCGTTGCGGTGCAGAAGATGTCGGCCCGCTGCACGGCTTCTTCCATCGTCACAACCTCAAAGCCTTCCATGGCTGCCTGGAGCGCGCAGATGGGATCGACTTCGGTTACCATCACCCGCGCGCCGCCATTGCGGAGCGACTGCGCCGAACCTTTGCCGACATCGCCGAAACCGGCAACACAAGCCACCTTGCCGGCGAGCATGACGTCGGTTGCGCGGCGGATCGCGTCGACCAAGGACTCCTTGCACCCATAGAGATTGTCGAACTTCGACTTTGTAACACTGTCATTGACGTTGATCGCTGGGAAAGGCAGTTCACCCTTTTTTGCAATCTCGTACAAACGGTGCACGCCGGTGGTCGTTTCTTCCGAAACGCCTTTCAGATTTCTGACAGTTTCAGTGAGGTACCCCGGCTTTTTTGCAATGAACGCCTTAAGAGCCCGCTGGAATTCGACTTCTTCCTCATTCTCGGGTTCGGCAAAGCTTTCACCACGTTCGAGCTTGGCGCCCCACAGTGCAAACATCGTGGCGTCGCCGCCATCGTCGAGGATGATGTTGGCGGTGGTGTCATCGCCCCAATCGAAGATGCGACCGACATAGTCCCAATAATCTGCGAGGCTCTCACCCTTAACAGCAAAGACTGGAATGTCCCGTGCTGCGATTGCTGCAGCCGCATGGTCCTGAGTCGAAAAGATGTTGCAGGTTGCCCAGCGGACCTGGGCGCCCAACGCCACAAGGGTTTCAATCAGGACAGCAGTCTGGATGGTCATGTGCAGGGAACCCGTGATGCGGGCACCCTTCAGAGGCTGCGATGTGCCATATTCCTCACGCAACGCCATGAGGCCTGGCATTTCGGTCTCTGCAATGTTGATTTCTTTACGGCCGAAATCGGCCTCGCCGATATCGGCAATGACATAATCGTTGAAAGCCACAGGCTTGGTCTCCGGGAGGGTTTTTGATGGCCCCGCCCTTAGCTGTGGCTTTCAACGAAAGCAAATATAAAGATTGCTTTATATGTTTACGGACGCTTGGCGATGCGCGTGGGGCAAGTTGTACCGCTCCACGACTGGCCGGTGACGGCAAAATCCGCCGCTGCCGCCATAGTGACCACACCGTGCGCTTCCGACGACAATTTTGTCGCCAACTCTTTAAGCTGCCGACAGTCCATCGTCTTATGCCCATTGCCATAGCTGTTGGCGTAGCCAATCGACATCCGGTCCAATGCCCCTTCAGCACCCCGTGCGCCATATGTTTGGGCAAGATGGTTTCTCAGCGCTGCGTTTTGCGACCCGATGAGCCCGTTATGCTTGGCCACGAAGCGATTATACTGCGGCAGAAAATTGTCACTGGTATTCCGGCACCGAAGCGCCGTCACCATCAGCATTGTGTTAAGATGCTTGATCTTCGCCGCGTCCTGCGCGGCATTTGTCCAGCAGGCCTGCACCGGCTGTATAGACATGGATGCAGCCACCGCGACAAGCGCGGCTTTCCATAATATTCTGGTCATTCCCCAACCCCTGTTGCGTGTTCAACGGTCGCAGAATTGACCATCCTGTTTACCGAAAATTCAACAGTCAGGGTAAAGGAAAATCAACCATCTATCTGTTTGAAATTGGCTCGCCAAATATTTGCGTTTCGATGGAACTTTTAACGTGGTCATGGTTGAAACAACACAACGCCAGACTTGACTCGCGAAACACTGTCCCGGATTAGACCCGCTGTACCACTCCCCCCGAAAGGAACATCAAAATGAGCATTTCAGTTGGCGATAAAATTCCGGACGTAAAACTGGTAAAGGCAACCTCCGATGGGCCGCAGCCTGTGCAGTCGGCAGAGTTTTTCGCCGGTCGCCGTATCGCGCTGTTTTCGGTGCCCGGCGCTTTCACTCCGACCTGTTCGGCCCGTCACCTGCCCGGTTTTGTGGAAAAGGCAGATGAACTGGCGGCCAAGGGAATCGATGAAATTGCCTGCACCGCCGTGAATGATGCGTTTGTGCTAGGGGCATGGAACAAGGCTGGCGGTTCCGATGCAATCACCATGCTGGCCGACGGTAACGGCGAATTCGCTGCAGCGCTCGGTCTGGAAATGGACGGCACTGCATTCGGAATGGGCAAGCGTGGTCAACGCTTCTCGCTTGTCGTCAACGATGGAGTCGTGGAACAGGTGAATGTCGAAGCACCTGGTGACTTCAAGGTAAGTTCTGCCGAACATATGCTCGGGCAGCTCTGATGTCACTGTGACGTCATGCCAACCGGCTAGCAATCGAGGGAGGGGCAACCCTCCCTTTTTTGTTGCGAAAATCGCGAAATTCGGTGAAGCGTGTGTATGACCAGCAAACAGTCCCAAGACATAATCAATCAGCTCATTTCCGAATATGAATCCTCGGTCAAACGGCTTCAGACGGCACTCGCGCGTTACCTGAAAGACGGCGTTCCGCCAGCAGTCGAAGAACGTGTCAGCCGTGATTTCTGCTACCCCGAACTGATCATCACCTATCGCGGCAAAGAACGCGAGACAGTTTCCAATCTGGCTTTCGGCAAACTGGAAAAAATGGGCACATACAGGACGACCTTCACAAAGCCTGATTTGTTTTCCGAATATGTGGGAGAGCAGCTCGACCTTCTCGTCGAGCAATATGAGCTCGAAATATCTGTCGGGCGCAGCGAGCAGGAAATACCCTTCCCTTATGTCCTTGACGGGTCGGCCGATCTGGAACTTGGTGCAGTCAGCCCCAGCGAACTGGCAAGGCATTTTCCAACGACCGAACTTGCAGATATCGGCGATGAAGTCGCCGACGGACTTCTGCGGTCAAGGGGAATGGAGAACTCGCCGCTCGCCCTGTTCGATGCGTTGCGCACCGATTTTTCGCTGGCAAGGCTGCGCCATTACACGGGCGCTCCCGCCGAGCATGTCCAGCATTATATATTGTTCACCAACTATCACCGCTATGTGGACGAGTTCGTCAGTTGGGCCTGCACACAGGTCGGCAATGGGCGTTACACCGCGCTGTCTGGTGCAGGCGGACTATTTGTCGACCAGCCGACAGACAATGCCGCGCAGCTTGTCGCAGACAGCACATGGCGCCGCCACCAGATGCCAGCCTATCACCTGATCGCGCCCGACCGCACGGGGATAACGCTGGTGAACATCGGCGTCGGCCCGTCGAACGCAAAAACTATTTGCGACCATCTTGCGGTCATGCGGCCCGAGGCGTGGCTGATGATCGGCCATTGCGGCGGCCTTCGTGAAACGCAGCGGATAGGCGATTATGTTCTCGCCCATGCCTATTTGCGGGATGATCATATTCTGGACGAGGTACTTCCTCCCGAAATACCCATCCCGCCGATTGCAGAAGTCCAGCAGGCGCTCGCAGCCGCGGCCGAACGTGTTTCGGGAACCAGCGGCGCCAATCTCAAACGACGGATGCGGACTGGCACGGTGGTAACCACCGATGATCGCAATTGGGAACTGCGCTATTCCGCTTCGGCGCTCCGCTTCTCGCAAAGTCGGGCAATCGCAATCGACATGGAATCGGCCACAATTGCCGCGCAAGGGTACCGCTTCCGCGTACCCTACGGCACCCTGCTATGCGTGTCCGACAAGCCGTTGCATGGGGAAATCAAGCTGCCCGGCCAAGCCAACCGTTTTTATGAGGAGGCCATTGCCGCGCATCTGCAAATCGGCGTCCAAACCTGCGACCTTCTGCGTGAAGCCGGAAACAGTCTGCATAGTCGCAAACTGCGTGCCTTTAACGAACCGCCATTCCGGTAAAGGGAACGAAGGCTGCGCAAAGCGCGTTAAGCTTGCCGCACATCTTAAAAGGAGGCAGGCATGACTGACACAAAGAACGATTCAGGCACTCTAAACAGAGCGAAAAACAAAATCCGCGACATTGCGAACAAGGTGAAGGGTTCGGCCAACACGGCAGCAACCAGCACCGGTGATGCAGCATCACGCGCGGCTCAAGCCATCAAGGACAACCCAGGCATTACTGCCGCCGTCGCCGGTGCAGTGGTTGCGGCGGGCGCGGCTGCCGTTGCGGGCAAGAAGCTGTATGACGGGAGGGCAAAAACGCCCGCAAAGAAATCGGCCGCTTCCAAGACTGCAGGCACAAATGGCTCAGGAAACGCTGCGAGCAGACCCAAGAGGGCGGCGAAAAAACCTGCGGCAAAAAAATCGCCGACGACGGGGACCACGGCAAAAACAACTTCGCCGAGCAATTGACGTATAGAGGCGGCGGTCCTGGAACGGTCGCCGCCTCCGCCTTCACCAGCCCTTTTTCGATCCCTTATTCTGTGCCTTCAGCCACTTCATCAAAGGTGCGAAATACTCGATCATGGCCTTACCGGACATTTCGCGGCTGCCGGTAAAGGCCTCGAGCGCATCCGGCCACGGCTTGGATGCACCCATTGCGAGCATGGCGTTCAGCCGGTTGCCGACTTCCTTGTTGCCGTAGAACGAACAACGATGCAGCGGCCCTTTCCACCCAGAAATGTCGCAAGCCGCCTTGTAGAACTGGAATTGCAAAATTCGTGCAAGAAAGTAGCGCGTATATGGCGTGTTTCCGGGGATGTGATATTTCGCGCCGGGGTCGAACCTGTCTGCTCCACGCTCCACCGGGGGCACGATTCCTTGATACTGCCGTCTAAGGTCGGTCCAGCCCTTGTTATAAGTTGCTGGCGTGATCGAACCGCCAAACACACCCCAGCGCCATTTGTCGACGAGGAGTCCAAACGGCAGAAATGCGACCTTGTCCATAGCCTGGCGAAGCAGCAGGCCATTATCCTTATCCGCGCTTGGCACCTTCGACGCGTCGAGCAACCCGATCTGCACCAGATAGTCTGGCGTGATCGACAATGCTATCATATCGCCAATCGCTTCATGGAACCCGTCATTGGCGCCGTTCAGATAAAGATATGGCTGCTTGTTATAGGCACGCTGATAATAATTATGACCAAGCTCGTGATGGATGGTCACAAAATCATCCGTATTGACCTTGATGCACATCTTGATCCGCAGATCGTCGACATTGTCGATGTCCCAAGCCGACGCGTGGCAGATAACTTCGCGATCCGCGGGCTTGATGAACTGCGAGCGATTCCAAAAGCTTTCAGGTAACGGCGCAAAGCCAAGCGACGAGAAAAAGCCTTCGCCCACCTTGACCATGTCCTTTTCAGCCTTGCCGCGGTTCTCGCTGAAATCGGTCGGCTCGGTCTGCTTGTAACCCTTGGCAATCAACAACTCGCCAATGTCATAACCGATATCGCCAGACCCTGCAGGCGCAACAAGATCGTAGATGTTGCCCCATTCCTGCGCCCACATATTGCCAAGCAGGTCAGCTCGAATCGGCCCTGTCCTGGCCTGGACGGCGTCGCCATATTTCCTGTTAAGCTGTGTCCGTACATAGGTGTGAAGCTCGTCGTAGAGCGGCTTCACCTCAAGCCACAGCTTATCGGTCAATTTCGCAAAATCATCAGCTGGCATGTCGTAGCCTGAACGCCACATGGCACCGACATCGCTATAACCCAGTTCCTTTGCGCCCTGATTGGCAATCTCTACCATGCGGGCATAATCCTTGCCCATCGGCGCGCCGACATTGTCATGCCAGCTGGTCCACATTTCCTTCAGTTGTTCGGGATTACGGTTGGTGCCCATTTCGGCTTCGATATCGGAGCCATTTATTTCCTTGCCGTTCAGCGTACCCCTGCCTTTGCCATAGGCCGATTGCAGCTTTGTCGAGATGGTGGCCAGTTCGGCCGCTGAGCCTGCTGTCGTCGGCGCGGGCAAAACTATCCCGCCCCGCAGGATGTCGAGCTTTCGCTTGGTATCGTAGGAAAGACCTGGCAGCGCCTGATATTTTGCCGCCTCAAGCGCATATTGAACCGATTTTTCGGTGCCGATTTCACCATAGCGGGCAGCTAGCGCATCGGTATCGTCCGTGATGTGTGTCGAATTCACCCAATAAACACGGCCACCCTCAACCGAAAAGTCGAACAGATCCTTTTCCGCTTTCGCAACAAAGGCATCCGCATCGGCGACCGTTGGCGCTGCATCCTGCGCCAAGGCCGGAAATGGGGAAAGCGCCAGCGCCACTGCGGCCAGCGAAACAAATGATTTCATAACCTGCTCCCAAGCAAATTTATGGCGCAACCGTGAAACTTTCGGTGGCTACGGTCAACCCGTCCGGCGTGCCGTTCGTCGAATCCAGAGCGCCGCTAGCAGACCGAAGAAGGTTATTAGAAATGCCACCGATTTAATCGGACGGACAGAGGCCGCCAACCCTGCCAGCGCATCGCTACCCTCGCCGCGCATTGCCTGAACAAACTGGCTAATGGTTTCGACATAATCGGTAATGCCGAACAATATAGCGCAAACCAAGACGATCACCCCGACCCGTTTGAGCAGCGCGGTTTTCTCTCTGGCGAAAAGCAAGCCCCCAGCCGCCGCACCAAATGTGTAAATGCCGATGAAACATAGATCGACGAGCATGCTCAATCGGGCAAGCTTCATCACCGCCGCCGATTCCCACGATGCCTGAATTTCATTGACCCGCGTTGCTGTCCCCGCCGCCTGATGATCGCTGATGCCCAAGGGTGCGATATCGGTAATCAGCCAGACATTCATCACAATCTGCGCCGCAAGTAAAAGGAGACCGGTCAGCCAGAAGCGCCAGAACCGCCGTTCGAGAAGGGTTTCGGGATATGTCATGAAAACTCCAGCATCCCGCCCAGCGCGCCTTGTCCTGCATCAGTACGGGTCAGGCGATAGCGAACATAATCTTGGTCCTGGCCATCATGATGCCGCACATATCTCTCGCCAAGCTTTGCACCCAATCGCTCAACAGCGGTGCGGGAACGGAGGTTGCCCGCGCCAATCTGAAACACCACGGTATCGACATGGGGAAAGATATGGCTGAGCATCAGCGCCTTTGCGTCACGATTGTAACCGCCTCGCCAGTGCGAAGTCGCAAAAAAGGTCCAGCCAATTTCGATCTCGTTAGTAACAGGCATATAATTTGCGAACCGGGTGCTTCCGATTATTTTGTTTGCCGCGAGGTCGATAATTGCAAATGCACCTTTCGATTCCATCGCCTCTGCAAAGAACTGCTCGAAAACGTCGCGCTTATATCGATCGCGATATGGGTGCATGGCCCAGATTTCGGGGTCGGAAGCCACCGCATATAGCTCTTTAAAATCAATGTCTTGCAGGGGGCGCAAAAGCACCTTTTTGCCTGTCAGCACAGGCTGTATGTCGAATGTCGGAATAGTCACCACGCTTCGCCGGTCAGCGCATCTGCGATTGCCTGTCCTAGTTCGGGTTTAATGACCGCACTCATATGATTACCCGGCACGGTGAACAATTTGCCCCGCGGCAGAATGTCGGCAAGTGCGCTGGCAGACCCGTTGTCATTGTCATCCTCTCCGCAAATGACGGCGACAGGCAGATTGAAGGCCCGCAACTGCGCCTCCTCGGTATCCACAGATGTATCGAGAATGTGACGCAAAGCCACCGGATCTCCACCGGTCGTCTTCAGAAATGCCTCTGCCATCCACGCCGGCGACCCTTTTTCATGCGCGCCGATATTGTCCAGCACAAATCGAAAATGGTCGCGGCGTTTTCCGGTGTCGGTCAGGCCGAGCAATCCCATGCCGGAGATAATCGCCCTCCCCGGCGCGGCGCCACGCGCCAGCATACGGGCGACCGTCCGTCCGCCCAGCGAATAACCGCCTAAATCATAATCCCCGATCCCCAGATGTTCGATCAGCGCAAACTGGTCATCCGCCAATATATCCCTTGGATAAAAGGCCGTGTCGTGGGGTTTCCCGCTCAGCCCATGCGCGCGCAAGTCGGGCATGATGACGCGATACCCCGCGTCGGCAAGCTTGGCTGCATGGCCGAACTTTATCCAGTTGGTGTCGGCCTCGGAAAAATAGCCGTGGATCAGGATGAGCGGTCGACCCTGCCCGACTTCACGCCACGCAATCGAGATTCCGTCGCGCGCTTTGAAATATCCGGTTGTTGTCATGCCTTTTCGGTCAAGCCTTTCTGCTTCATTCGCCAGACTGCCATCTCGATACGGTCCTGCCCGAAAAAAGGCTCGCCGTCGAACACCAGCGTCGGCACCCCCCAATGGCCCGCCGCCTCCAGCGCCGCCTGGTTGCCGCCAATTTCGGTGTCGAGCGCTTCCGCGTCGCTTGCAGCTTCCGAATCCAGCTCGGTCAAGTCCAGGCCCGCACGGGTCGCGGCGCCCGCCAGATGGTCGCCCTCATGCCAATTCTCGGCACCGCCCCAGACCAGGCGTGACACTTCGTCGCAGAAGGCAAGGCTCTTCCCTCGCCGCGCCGCCGCCTGCCCCAATCGCGTTAGACGAAAGATATGGGGTTGCTCGGCTGCAATTTTTCGCGTTGCGATGTCCTGCACAATGGGGTCGGGACGCGGTGGGCCGAAAGGAATGTCGTAAAATTGCGCAACGCGGAACATGTCGACAAAAGTGTAGCGCAGCCAGTTGGGATGACTGCGCTCAAAGAAATCAGGCTCACGGATCGCCAGCGGATAGACGGGACGCAGGTTGAGCGTCAGTTCATATTCCTGTGTAAGCGCAACATACCGACGTGTCGCCAAGTAACTGTAGGGGCTGCGGAAGGACCAGAAGATGTCGGCGGTAAGGGTCATTCGGTCAACAACCTCATCCATTCTTCAGTCGATGCCGGTTGCCCGTCCAGCGCCAGTGCGCCCTTGGGGATTGCGATCCAGGGCTGCTTGCTCCTGACCCACAAATGAAACTTAGGAACAAGCTTCTTGCTGTTATCCAGCGTACCCGCACGGATCGTTAGCATCCCCTTGCGCGTGCTGTTTTTGGAGTATATGCGCACCAGGCATTTGGCGCAGGCGTAAATGGTCCCCACCGCCCCACTCGGTAGCGTACGCTCACCTGAAACCAGCTGTCCCGTAGTCGAGAGCATCGCTTCGAAAACGGGCATTTGCAGCGCAAAAGCACTGCCCGATTGCGTCTGGCAATCGGTGCAATGGCAGGCATAGACGACCGGCGGTTGCGACGCGGCGATCGCATATCGAATCTGCCCGCAACCGCACCCACCATCCACGATCCTACCCCTTCTTCAAATGCCGTCGCCCAAGCAATTCCGCGATCTGCACTGCGTTGAGCGCAGCGCCCTTGCGCAAATTATCCGACACGCACCAGAAGGCAAGGCCGTTGTCCACGGTCGGGTCTTCACGCACGCGGCTGACATAGGTGGCATCGTCACCTGCCGCCTCAATGGGGGTTGCGTAACCACCATTTTCACGCTTGTCGACCAGCATGATGCCCGGCGCCTCGCGGAGGATCGACTGCGCCTTGGCCGCCGACATTTCGCGCTCATATTCGATATTCACGGCTTCCGAATGACCGACGAATACTGGTACGCGTACGCACGTGGCGGATAGCTTGATCTTGGGGTCGAGGATCTTCTTGACCTCAACCATCATCTTCCACTCTTCCTTGGTGTAACCGTCTTCAAGGAAACTATCGATATGCGGAATAAGGTTGAAGGCGATTTGCTTGGTAAATTTCTTGGGTTCAGCCTGGTCGCCTACAAAGATATTTCGGCTCTGTTCGAAAAGCTCGTCCATGCCCTCCTTGCCCGCGCCCGACACAGATTGATAGGTCGCAACCACGACGCGGGTGATGTTGGCATAGTCATGTAGCGGCTTGAGCGCGACAACCAGCTGGGCAGTCGAGCAGTTGGGGTTGGCGATGATGTTTTTCTTCGAATAGCCGTCGATGGCGTCGGGATTTACCTCGGGCACGATCAATGGAATGTCCGGGTCCATACGGTGCAGCGAGCTGTTGTCGATGACCACACATCCGGCAGCCGCGGCAATGGGCGCATATTTCTTTGTGGCGTCCGAACCGATGGCAAAGATTGCCATGTCCCAACCGTTCCAGTCGAAATGTTCAATATTTTGGACCTTCAACATCCGGTCCGTGTCGCCATATTCGATTTCGACGCCTTGACTGCGCGACGAGGCCAGCACCGCGATTTCGTCGGCGGGGAATTCGCGCTCGGCAAGGATATTGACTACTTCGCGTCCGACATTGCCCGTCGCGCCCGCAACTACGATACGATAACCCATATTCACTTCCTTCGACTTCAAACGGCATTAAAAAAGGCCGGGCTCTTTGTGGGAGCCCGGCCTTTGATGTTCATATTCAAGAACGCAGCGGAGCCCCTGCCTTATTCGGCAGCCTCGGTGGTCTTGGTAATAGTGTCACGGCGTTCGGCGATACGCGCCTTCTTGCCGGTCAGGCCGCGCAGATAGTAAAGCTTGGCGCGGCGCACGACGCCCTTGCGGACGACTTCGATGCTGTCGATGTTCGGGCTGTACAGCGGGAATACGCGCTCGACGCCCTCGCCGAACGACATCTTGCGAACGGTGAAGTTGGAGCCCATGCCCTTGTTCGAACGCGCGATGCACACGCCTTCGTAATTCTGGATACGCGTGCGCTCACCTTCGATGACCTTCACGCCCACCTTTACGGTGTCGCCGGCACGGAATGCCGGAATTTTCTTGTTTTCTGCCAGTGCCGCAATGGCCTCAGCTTCGAGTGTCTGGATGAGGTTCATGCCCCATTTAATCCTTATTCTTCCGTCGCGCATCAGAGGCAGGTTGAACCCGAGCGTCATTGTAACGCTCCCAAAGGTCCGGCCTGCGTAACCGTGTATCTTCCTCCGCCCTTTGTTTCCGCCAGGCGGCGATTTTCGCATGATCCCCCGATCGCAACACTTCAGGGATCGTGCGCCCTTCCCAATCATTGGGTCGGGTATAATGCGGATATTCTAACAAACCATGTTCAAAGGATTCGTCATTCCCGCTTGAAGCCGCGCCCATTACGCCGGGAAGCAAGCGAATGCAAGCGTCTAACAGCATTAAAGCACCGATTTCTCCGCCCGACAGGATGATGTCGCCCATGCTGACCTGCTCAATGGGCCGCGCATCGAAGATCCGCTCGTCAAATCCCTCGAAACGCCCGCAGATTATCGTAACGCCGGGGCAAGCGGCAAGTTCGCGGATGCGCGCTTGGGAGATGGGTTTGCCGCGCGGGGTCATGGCGAGGATGGGGGCGTTGGGTTGGGCAGCCAACGCATGATCGACCGCCGTCGCGAGGATGTCGGCCTTGAGCACCATCCCCGCCCCGCCACCTGCGGGCGTATCATCGACGGTGCGATGCTTGTCGGTCGCAAAATCACGGATGTGGATGGGCGAGCAGGACCATATGCCCTCTTCCATCGCACGGCCAGCAAGCGACACGCCCAGCGGGCCGGGAAACATCTCCGGATACAGGGTGAGGATTTGGGTTTGGAAGGTCAATCCACACTGTCCTCTTCCAATTTGGCAATGCCACGACCGAGCCAATGACCTATCGCTGCTGATGAAATGAAAACCGGCACGAGTAAGGCTACCTCGATGTCCTCCAATCCCCACAAATCCGGGCTCGCAAAAAGCCAGATCAAACACGCAAGAGAAATCGGCGCACTAATCGCCCCGGCCCGTGCTAGCCACTCGGGCGTCAATCGGGCTTTCAAATAAGCGAGCAGCAAACTCGTAACGACTAATGCCGCCATCGGCACCATGAACAAAGCCATCAAACCGTCCAGTTCTCGACCTTCAACCCCGGCACATCGGCGAAGTCGGCTTCGTTATTGGTAACAATCGTCGCGCCGATGCTAAGCGCGTGCGCCGCCAGCAGGCGGTCGAAACGCGCGCGCTTGAACGGCAATTTAGCATAATTCCGCGCGGCGTCCTCACCGAACGCCACCAGCGGGATGGCTTTGACAAATGCGGCCAAGGTTTTCGGCGATGGCGGTTTACCAACGTAAGTCCCGTGCGCCACCTCGGCATAGCTTATAACCGAAAAAGCAACCTCGCCCGGCTCAAACGATGTGATCCGTTGGCGCATCACCTCGTAATCTCCCGACATTGCGTAAATCGCACTGTCCGCATCGATGAGAAATCTGATCACCGGGATTTCAGTGCCTCACGGCGCGCAATTGCGCTCGGACGCTCATCGAAATCGCCGTGGGGAATCAGCCGCGCACCGGGCGCCTTGCCCCAAAAACCGCTGACATCGATCGTTTTGCGCGGCTTTTCGGCAGGCTTGAACACGAACCCGCTTCGTTCTTCACGCAAGATCATCTCGTCCCCATCTTTCAACCCAAGTGCCTTTGGCAAACGCAAAGCAACGGAATTGCCAGACTTGAACACTTTCGCCCTGTATTCCTTGCTCATCATATACTCCGTATATACGCGGCGTATATACTAAATCACGAACGCCGCGTCAATCACGATGCGCTCGCCCCATTCAGACACCGCATCCGGCATCATCGGTACCATGAATTTCTTGCCCGGCTTCCCGTCTTCGGAAGGCATTTCGATTTCAAGCACATCACTCGCGCCAAAATTTTCTACGGCGACGCATTTGCCGAGGTCTGTGCCATCGGTGGAGATGCATGGCAGGCCGATCAGGTCGCTGTAATAATATTCGCCCTCATCGAGCGCTGGTAAGGCTTCTCGCGGTACGGTCAACACCGTACTTCGCAGCTTTTCCGCCGCATTGCGGTCATTGATTTCGGCAAATCGCGCAATTGCGCCATCTTTATGAGGGCGCAGCGACTTTATCGTCAGCGCACCATCATTGAAACTTTTATACCGTTTCAAGCTGTCCAGACTCTCTGCGAACAACTTGAGACGGACTTCGCCCGTCACGCCATGCGCGCCTGAAATGGCGGCAAGCGTGACGGTCTTGTCCGGCAAGGTTTAGCCCTCGGCCTTTTCTTCTGGTGCTTCGTCTGCTGCAGGTGCCTCCTCAGC